>JBEDKX010000221.1:0-2608 GCA_041171965.1 Pseudomonadota bacterium
AACTGGGTTTAAATAAAGCATCATTAAACCACCGGCAATAGACAAATACTGTAACACCGGCAAATGCAGTAAGAAGGAAATAATAACAGCGTAGATCGCCATGAATAAAGCGAAGAACTTAGTTTTAAAACCTACAAATAACGCTAAGCCGCCTACCAGTTGCACTAAAATAATCAGTGGGGCAAAAACGCCTGGCAGACCTAAGTTGGCTAAACCTGCTTGGTATTGTTGATAACCATCTGGATTGTTAAATAAGCCAACCAACAACATGGTAATTTGTAGTAAAAAAACTTGGGCGAGTAAAATACGGGCAAGAGCCGTTAAATAGCGTTGCATACATAACCTTCTTTCAAATAATTTACAAAAAATAACATTTTGCATAATGCACTGAACACTCTTATTCTGCAAGCCCATCAACCATGATCACGCCTATACACAAGCTTAAAATAAATCATGTTCAGTGGTCAGAATTCGAAGAATCGCTTCGAACAATAAGAACCAAGGTATTTATTGAAGAGCAACAAGTGCCTATCGACTTGGAATGGGACAGCCAAGATACCAGCGCGCAACATCTATTAGTACTCACTAGCACGAATGAGCCAATAGCCTGCGCTCGACTACTCAATAATGGCAGCATAGGCCGCATGGCGGTGCTAAAAGAGTGGCGCGGGTTAGGCTTAGGCGCTAAATTACTCATTAAAGCCATAGCGTTTCATCGTCAACAAGGGATAAGCGTAATCACCCTTTCAGCACAAGTGCATGCGATTCCATTTTATCAAAAAGCCGGTTTTGAAGTGATAAGCACGCCTTACTTAGACGCCGGCATCTTGCATGTAGACATGCACTTGATGCCAGAAAAAACAAGTATGACTGACTAACTCGCTGACATTTAATGCTGAATTAATCCATTGTAAATTGCTTATATACCTTTGATTCTATAAAATTGACGGATTAAATTTAGTTTTACTTTTTTCACCACTATTCACTATTATTCAAGGACAATTAATGTCAAAAATTACTTTAAAAGCTGGCGAAGCCACTATTTACACTGAAGGTAAGGATGCTGGTGCAGCGATGCCAGAAATTCTAATCGGTAGTGTAGATGGTCCTGTAGGCCAAGCATTTGCAAATATGATGGCGCAAAATAAAGGCCATACTTCTATGTTTGCTGTGCGTGATCTAAATCAACTAGTTCGCCCAGCTTGCATGATGGTGCCAAAAGTTACGTTAAAAGATAGCGCAAACATCGAGTTATTTGGTGGTTTGGTGCAAGCCGCTACGGCAGATGCTATTTTAGATTGCGTGATTGAAGGCATTATCCCTAAAGATCAAGTCAACGATTTATGTATTATCAGCATGGTTTGGATTGATCCACGTGCCGCAAAAGATGAAAATCTAGACAAAGCTGATATGTATAAAAACAACTACGAAGCCACTAAACTCGCTATTAAACGCGCGTTAAATGACGAGCCTACCATCGATGAATTGATTGCAAACCGCCATAAAATCAAGCATTGCATGTGGGAAGAATCTTGGGATCAAAAATAAACTAAGGCAAATTTAGCCTAAGTTTGATTAAGAAATCAAGTGAACAAAAAAGCGGCCATGGCCGCTTTTTTTAATTAAAATACTTTTTTAAACCATTGCTGACGTACTAAACTCAATAAATCTGCATATTAAGCAATATTCACGCTTTATAAAATACGGCTTATCTTAAAGTGTACGGCTAAACAAATTCAACGCCAGTTGGTAACATAACAATGCCGTTTGAGCATCGTATCTATCATCACCATCGCGCATAAAAGCATGTTGTGCATTAAACTCATGCCAAGTAAACGTTAAGTTAGCCTCTGTCATTTTTGTATACACTTGCGCCCGACCAGCAGTTGGGATGTGTGAGTCTTGCTTACCCCAAATCATTAGCATTTCACCCGAAATATCACTTAAGCGCTCCATGCTATGTTGGCCTGGCTGATTAGGAATGGTGAGCGCATGTAGGTCAGTTGCATAAAAACAAGCAGTGCCTTTAATTTCAGGCTGTAAGGCCGCACGAAAAGCCAAATGACCGCCTATACAAAAGCCCATTGCGCCAATATTGCCGTTATACCAAGCTTGCTGTTTAATAAAATCGATCATTGCGGCATTATCGGTGTCGTAGCCTTGCACATCCTTTGCCGCTTTATCAGCATTGCCTTTATCGCGACCGGCATCGTCATAAGCCAATATCGTGCCTATTGGGTTTAGCTCGTGGAACACCTCAGGCACCAATACCACATAACCATGACTTGCCATGATTTTTGCCGCACTTTCTATTGGACCGGTTTGCTGAAAAATCTCTGAATAAAACAAAATGGCCGGATATTGAGCTTCAGCTGCATTTTTATCTCCTACTGCGCTATTGCTAACAGGACGGTGAATATAAGTACGCATGACTCCGGTTGGCGTCAAGATATCGGCTATTTGGCTTTTTACTTGCATGATTATTTCACTTTCTAGATAGTGTATAGATAATATTTTCGCATATTGTACAACGGTGCAGGCCTTTTGGTGCGTGGTGTTTCAACTCCCACTCCGCTTAAAATAGAACTTATTGCACGCTAGCATATCC
>JBEDKX010000222.1:0-2809 GCA_041171965.1 Pseudomonadota bacterium
AAGTAATGTTGGTCAATTCAAAAACCACTAGCAAGCCAGTGAAAGCGGATGTTTTTGCGCAGGCCAATTTAGACCGTGGCGGCAATACCGACCAAAATAGAAAACTAAAATCTGCCTTGCCTGTGCTTAAGCAACAAAAAACTGAGCCTGATGCTAAACCTTTACCAGTCAAAAAAACTGGCGCAAAATTGGCGAATCAAAATGCTAGACAAACTAAAGTGCAAACAGCAGAGCAAAAGCATATTGCGCTCTTAGAAAAGCAGGCCCTAGCGTTAATGACACAATTGAATTCGCCACAAAAAAAGTGCAGTCACAAGTCGTGCCAGTGGCAAAGTTAAAAGAGTTAGAATCTAGCAACCAAGCCCCAGTTAGCAAAAAACTGGATATGCAGGAAATTACCGCCAACGCGCTAGAAATGGATCGTTTGGAGGCACTGATTGCTAAGCAACAGGACGATTATCAAAAACGCCCTAGGCGTAAATTTATCGGTGCGCGAGCTAAAGAATATCGTTATGCGCTTTATGTGGATTCATGGCGGCAGAAGGTAGAAAAATATGGCAATCTCAATTATCCAGTAGTGGCTAGAGACCTTAAGCTTTATGGCAACTTACAAATGACCGTTTCAATTAATGCAGATGGCAGCGTAGAGAAAATTGAGGTGAACCGCAGTTCTGGAAATAAGCTATTAGATGAGTCAGCCAAACATATTGTGGAGCAAGCCGCGCCTTATGCCAGGTTTCCTAATGACGTACAAAAAGAAATTGATATTTTGAGCATCACCCGCACTTGGACCTTTAGTAAAGAAGATAGCATTGCCACCGGTGAGTAATTTTTTAGCCTTGAAACCAAAGGCGTTAATTAACTAGCTAATGAAATGACTATTCCAGAATAATGACAAAACCAATGACAAAACCAATGAAAACCCAATGAAAAACCACTTTCAATATCATGTATTTTTTTGTTTGAATCAGCGTGAAGACGGCGCCTCTTGCTGTATGGATAAAGGAGCGGGAGCGGCGTTTGATCACATGAAAGCGCGTGTCAAAAAATTAGGCCTGAATGGCCCAGATAAAGTACGCATTAATCGTGCTGGCTGTTTTGATCGCTGCGGAGAAGGACCGCTATTAGTCGTTTATCCGCAGGCCATTTGGTATACATTTGTCGATAATGAAGATATTGATGAAATCATCGACAGCCACTTAATCAATGGCAAAGTGGTGGAGCGACTGGTGATTTAAGAAGTAGGAGCGGCGCCTTAGCTTATATTTGCCGTCACTCTTTCCTTCAGCCTATTGATGCTATGTTCATCGAGCGGCAAAGGCTTGGCATCACGCAAGGCCTCAGCCCAATGTGAATTAGGGAAATGTTTGTCATTTTCAAAACGCGGAATCAGGTGCCAATGGATATGTGGCGTTTTATTGCCTAAGCTGGCTAAATTAATTTTATCCGGATTAAAAATATCTCTAAGCGCCTGCTCTACAGCAAACACGACTTTCATCATACGCTCACGTTGCAATGGCGCTAAATCGGTCATTTCTTTAATGTGTGCTAATAATTCTACGCGGCAATAAGCTGGGTAATCGGCATCGCCCAGTAATACCACGCGACAAAAGTCATCTTGCCAAAGTATGTTGCTGGTGCTTGGGATACACAGCGCGCAGTTGCTAGTCGTCATTATTTGGCCGCCATTTATGATGCGGCTAACATGCGCTCTAAAGTCAGCTTGGCCAACTTGGCTTCGTGTGCAGGCACTTTAATTTGATTGACTACTTTACCTTCCACCAAGTTTTCTAGCACCCAAGCCAAATGTTGCGGATCTATTCTGGCCATGGTTGAACATTCGCACACCACATGGCTCATAAATTGCACTAACTTGCCTTCTGGTTTCATTTGTTCAGCTAGGCGATTCACCAAATTAAGCTCAGTACCCACTAGCCATTTAGTATTGGGTGCGGCATCGGCGACAGTTTTAAGTATATATTCAGTGGAACCGACAAAATCAGAATGCAGGCACACTTCAAACGGGGCTTCCGGATGAGAAATCACAATGCCATCTGGGTGTTCTGCTCTAAATTTAGTGATATTTTGCAAACGGAACATTTGATGCACCGCGCAATGGCCTTTCCACAGCAAGATTTTTGCATTTTTAATCTGCTCAACCGTTAAGCCACCCATAGGCTGATCAGGATCCCAAATGGGCATTTGCTCTAGCGGAATGCCCATTTTATGGCCAGACCAGCGACCTAGATTTTGGTCTGGGAAAAACAACACTTTTTCGCGTTGTTTAAAACTCCATTCTAATATTTTAGGCGCATTGGTGCTGGTGCAAACAATACCGCCATGCTCACCACAAAAAGCTTTTAAATCAGCGGCTGAATTAATATAAGTGACCGGTGTAATTGTTTCATCAAAATCCAGCACTTTGCTTAATTCGCGGTAGCTTCGTTCCACTTTGGCCAGATTCGCCATATCCGCCATTGAGCAGCCGGCAGCAAGGTCTGGCAAAATAGCAATTTGATCTGGGCGACTTAAAATATCAGCCACTTCAGCCATAAAATGTACGCCTAAAAAGACAATATATTCTGCATCTAAAGTCTCACAATAGCGTGATAATTTGAGTGAATCGCCGGTGTAATCTGCATGCTGATAGACGCCATCATTTTGATAATGGTGACCTAAAATCACTAAGCGCTTACCCAGCTTTTCTTTTGCCGCAATAATTCTACGCTGGCAATCTGCATCATCAGCCGCTTGAAAACGCTCAAATTTAATCGGAATATTGGGTAGGCTAGTTTTGGTTTCAGTGTGC
>JBEDKX010000223.1:0-2597 GCA_041171965.1 Pseudomonadota bacterium
TCAAAAGCAACAAAAAAGACCACCATTCACGCCGCGGTTTATTGGCTATGGTTAGTCAGCGTCGTAAATTATTAGATTACCTTAAACGTGAAAGCGTTGAGCGTTATCAAACATTGATTGCGCGTCTAGGTCTACGTAAGTAATTGACTACCAATCACATGTACATAAAACAATTCGTTCTTTAACTGTTGTTTTGTGTGTGAAATAAAAAGCCGATAGCTCTGCATAAGCAGTGCCTCGGCTTTTTTGTTGTAAAAGATTTAACTAAGCAAATTTCGTGCTGTGAGTGAATTACATGAATGGGTTGCATGCCCGGTTTACATGAATTCATCAGAAAAATTGCTGACATAAATCGATATTGTGCGTTCGCTATTGGGTTGTGAATAGCGAACATTAAAAAAGTGAAAAGGATAAATAATGTTTAATAAAGTTAAAAAAAGTATTCAGTACGGTGCGCATGAGCTCACCATTGAAACTGGTGAAATTGCCCGTCAAGCAGACGGCGCGGTATTGGTAAGTTATGGCGATACTGTTGTTTTAGTCACAGTAGTTGGTAAAACAGCAGTTAAAGCGGGTCAAGACTTTTTCCCGTTGACTGTTGATTACATGGAAAAAACTTATGCGGCTGGTAAAATTCCCGGCGGTTTTTTCAAACGCGAAGGCCGTCCTTCAGAAAAAGAAACACTGACTTCACGTTTAATCGACCGTCCACTACGCCCATTATTTCCAGAAGCATTTTTGAATGAAGTGCAAATTGTTGCGACAGTGATGTCTTCAGATCCAGAAATTGATTCTGATATTCCAGCAATTATCGGTGCGTCTGCAGCGATGGCAATTTCTGGTATTCCATTTTATGGTCCGCTAGGTGCAGCACGTGTTGGCTACATCAATCAAGAATACGTAATCAACCCAACTAAATCTCAATTATTAGAAACTGAGTTAGATTTAGTGGTTGCCGCAACAGAAACAGCGGTAATGATGGTTGAATCTGAAGCGAAAGAGCTTTCAGAAGAAGTTATGTTAGGCGCTGTTGTATTTGGTCACAATGCAATGCAATCTGTCATCACGATGATTAACGAAATCGTTGCTGAAGTGGGCAAGGACGCTTGGGATTGGTCAGCACCAGAGCCAGATACCGCACTAATTGAAAAAGTTGCAGCTATTGCAGCTGCTGATGTTAATGCCGCATTCCAAATTAAAGCTAAAGGCCCACGTTCAGCTAAGTTAGACGAGATTAAAAATCGTGTAATGAGCGAGCTTATTACTGAAGCTACTTCAACTGAAGATGCTAATAAAATTAAAACAGAGTTTTTTAATTTAGAAGCTAAAACAGTACGTAGCCAAATTTTAAATGGTGAGCCACGTATTGATGGTCGTGACACACGCACTGTGCGCCCTATTACTGTTCGTACTGGCGTATTGCCTAGAACACATGGCTCTGCACTATTTACACGCGGTGAAACGCAAGCATTAGTGGTTGTAACTTTAGGTACAGGTCGCGATGAGCAAGTCATTGATGCGCTACAAGGCGAGTTTAAAGATCGCTTTATGTTGCATTACAACATGCCTCCGTACGCTACTGGTGAAACTGGCCGTGTTGGTACACCAAAACGTCGCGAAATCGGTCATGGCCGTTTAGCTAAACGTGCATTGTTGGCGGCATTGCCATCTGCTGATGAATTTGGTTATACCGTACGTATCGTGTCTGAAATTACAGAATCTAACGGCTCAAGTTCAATGGCTTCAGTATGTGGTGGTAGTCTAGCCATGATGGACGCTGGCGTACCTTTAAAAAACCACGTTGCAGGTATCGCGATGGGTTTGATTAAAGAAGGCAACCGCGTTGCAGTGTTGACCGATATTTTAGGTGACGAAGATCATCTAGGTGATATGGACTTTAAAGTAGCGGGTACAGATGATGGTATTACTGCTTTGCAAATGGACATCAAAATCACCGGTATTACTGCAGAAATCATGCAAGTGGCATTAGCGCAAGCTAAAGAAGGTCGCGCGCATATTTTAGGCATTATGAAAGCGGCAATGACTACTGCAAGTACTGAAATGTCAGCATTTGCACCACGTATTATCACCATGAAAATCAATCCAGAAAAAATCCGTGATGTTATCGGTAAAGGCGGCGCGGTAATCCGTGCGCTAACTGAAGAAACTGGCACAACGATTGATATTGAAGATGACGGTACTGTAAAAATTGCATGTACTAGTTCTGAAGCAGGTGCTGAAGCGCAACGTAGAATTGCCGAGATTACTGCAGAAGTTGAAATTGGTAATGTTTACGAAGGTACTGTGCTTAAATTACTTGATTTTGGTGCGATTGTGTCACTAATTCCGGGTAAAGATGGCTTGCTACACATTTCACAAATTGCACATCAACGTGTTAATGCAGTGAGTGACTTCTTAAAAGAAGGCGATGTAGTAAAAGTTAAAGTAGTAGAAGCTGATGAGAAAGGCCGCGTACGTTTAAGTATGAAAGCTTTAATCGATGCACCTGCTGCCGAAGCTGCCGAATAGTCTTGTTGTTGATTATTAGTTAGTTAAGCTATAGTTAGCAAAAGCCAGCGAAATGATCTGACCCTTTA
>JBEDKX010000223.1:2669-3485 GCA_041171965.1 Pseudomonadota bacterium
TCCTTTAGTTCTTTAATGAAGTCTTCTGCATATGCAAATCTTTTAGTGTAGTAAAGCTCTGATTCTGGAAAATAACTTACACCCTCTCAATGCACGACCAATCGGCATTTGCCAAAGTGAATTTATAGAAACCAACTCTATTATTTAATACTTAAGTGGCTCGATTTGGATTTAAACCCGCCCCTCTTTTTAGAGGCGGGGCATTAAAAGAACTTACTTACCACCCACCAAAGATTTAACCGCACCGACTAAATCACCTGGCATCACAATGATTTTACTGTTTGACGATGCTGACATGCTTTGCAGTGCGGTAATGTAGCGATCGCCCAATAAGAACATGGCAGAGGCGTTGTTCTCCTTGACCGCTTCTGTGATAAATTTAATGGATTCAGCAGTAGCCTGCGCTGCTACCATCTGCGCCTCAGCATCTTTACGTGCCGCTTCTAAGCGGGCTTCAGCATTTAAAATCAGTGATTGTTTCGCGCCTTCGGCTTCCGTCACTACGGCAATCCGTTCACGTTCTGCCGCTGCTTGTCTTTCCATTGCATCCTGCATGTTTGAAGATGGTTTGATGTCTTGAATTTCTACCGATTTAACAGTTAGGCCCCAATCAAGCGCTTCATCAGCAATGGCTGCCTTAAGCTCAGCTTTAATGCGATCACGTGAGGTTAGCGCCTCGTTCAAATCCATGCCGCCAATAATAGAACGCAAGCTGGTTTGCACCATATTACGCATGGCTTCTTTGAAATTTTCAATGCCATACACGGCGCGTTCGATATTTGAGACTTTAATAAATGCGATGGCATTGGCCAAAAT
>JBEDKX010000224.1:0-2593 GCA_041171965.1 Pseudomonadota bacterium
GAGTCAGTCGCTGAATGACATGCTGAATAAGCGGTTTATTCTGCAGTTGAACTAAACCTTTATCTGCACCACCCATACGAGTTGCTCGACCACCAGCAAGAATGACGCTTGAAATTTTTATCATTAATAGAATGAAAAACGCTAACCGCCGGTATGCGACATGAATCGAATCACGGCAGGTTGGGCACGTTTTAAATCAAAATCGTGGCCTTTAGGTTTAATCGCCATGCTAGCTAAAATAGCATCAATCAGTGGCTGGTCATTCTCAGGATGGTTTCTTAATAATGGCATCAAATCGACTTTATCTTCTTGTCCCAAGCATAAATACAGTTCGCCTTTACAGGTAATACGCACGCGGTTGCAGCTTTCGCAAAAATTATGGCTGTGCGGTGAAATAAAGCCAATTTTAGTATTGGTCTTTCCTTCTTGATCGGCCACGCGCCAGTAGCGCGCTGGGCCACCTGTCGTTTCAGTGCTGGCGATAAGCGGGTAATTACTCTGCAGTGTTTTCAGGGCGTCAGCATTGCTATAAAAGGTCGATGCTCTAGTGTGATCGACCTCGCCCAAGGGCATTTCTTCTATGAATGAGATGTCAATCGCTTGTGCAATGGCAAAATCGACTAGTGTGAGTATTTCGTCATCGTTTACACCGCGCATGATGACTGTGTTTAATTTGATGCTTTCAAAGCCCGCAAGCTTTGCGGCCTGTATGCCGCGCAGTACTTTATCTAATTCACCTGTGCGGGTAATTTTTTTAAATCGAGTGGCATCTAGGCTATCGACACTAATGTTGATACGCTTAACACCAGCATTTCTTAAATCTTGCGCTTGTTTCTCTAATTGGCTGCCATTGGTAGTAAGCACTAACTCATTAAGCCTATCCAGCTTACCTATAGTTTCAAATAGCCATAATGCATTTTTACGCACTAGTGGTTCGCCGCCAGTGATGCGTACTTTAGTCACGCCTAATGAGACGAAAGCCTTCACCAAGCGTGCACATTCTTCCAGACTCAGTACTTCATTACGCGGCAAAAAAGTCATTTCTTCAGCCATACAATAGACGCAGCGAAAGTCGCAGCGGTCTGTAATCGACAGGCGAATGTAATCAACGGCACGACCAAATTGGTCTATAAGTGTTGGATTGACTTTGGCTGGTAGTTTTTGTTTGTTAGATGGCACTTTATTAATCATGATTTGTCGTATTTGATATACCGTTTAACCAGTGTAATATACTAATATGTATAGCAAGATAATGTTAGTAGTTTTGGAGGAATTAGTTTGCAAGCTTTACAAATACAAATAGATGCATTGATTGCTGAGCATCAAAATATGCCTGGGGCGCTGTTGCCATTGCTGCATGCTATTCAAGATAACATTGGTTATGTGCCAGAATCTTCCTACACTTATATTTCAAAAGCTTTAAGTCTTTCTGTGGCTGAAGTGCATGGTGTGGTGTCTTTTTACCACCATTTTCGCACGCACAAGCCAGGCAGTCATATATTGCAAATCTGCCGTGCTGAATCTTGCCAGTCTATGGGTTCTGAGGCCCTAGAGGCGCATGCCAAGAAATGTTTAAATATCGATTATCACCAAACAACAGCCGATGACGCAATAACTCTATTGCCTATTTATTGCCTAGGTAATTGTGCGCTTTCACCTGCAGTAATGTTAGATGATGAAGTTTATGGCCGCGTGTCTGCCGCAGATTTAGATAGTTTAATTGCGGAGGCGAAGGCGTAATCATGACCACAAAAGTATATATTCCTCGCGATTCAAGCGCACTTTCGATGGGTGCTGAAAAGGTGGCGGCGGCCATTGCCTTAGAAGCAAAAAAACGTGGCTTAGACATTCAAATTATTCGTAATGGTTCGCGTGGTCTTTATTGGCTGGAAACCATGGTGGAAGTCGCTACTGAAAAAGGTCGCGTAGCTTATGGTCCAGTTAAAGTAAAAGATGTCGCCTCATTATTTGATGCGGATTTTTTAAGTGCTAATGATGCAAACGTAAAGCCTCATTCATTAAGCTTAGGTTTAACTGAAGAAATCGCTTGGCTGAAAAAACAGCAACGTTTAACGTTTGCCCGCGTCGGTATTACCGACCCTATTTCATTAACAGATTACCTTGCGCACGATGGTTATAAAGGCCTGAAAAATGCACTGCAATTATCCGCTGCCGATATTGTAAAAACCGTCACAGATTCTGGTTTGCGCGGACGTGGTGGTGCAGCTTTCCCGACTGGTATTAAGTGGAAAACCGTGTTGGGCTGTGAAGCTACACAAAAATACATCGTTTGTAATGCTGACGAAGGCGACTCGGGTACATTTTCAGATCGCATGATTATGGAGAATGATCCATTTGTGCTGATTGAAGGCATGACAATTGCGGGTATTGCCGTTGGCGCTACGCAAGGTTATATTTATTTACGTTCAGAATATCCGCATGCCTTAGTTGCACTGAATGCGGCCATCGCCTCAGCCACGCAAGCCGGTTATTTAGGCGACAACGTGTTAGCGAGCGGGAAAGCGTTTCATTTAGAAGTGCGCCGCGCAGCCGGTGCTTATGTGTGTGGTGAAGAAACATCCTTGCTAGAAAG
>JBEDKX010000225.1:0-2581 GCA_041171965.1 Pseudomonadota bacterium
CCACTATTTTTAGCGGTGATTACCAGCTTTATATTGCGTGAAAAACCTAAAAAATCATTGTATATTTGCCTAGCCATTGGCTTTATTGGCGTTAGCTTGTTACTAAAACCCAGTTTAACAGGCGCAGATTGGCTGGCGGGCAGTTTGGGTCTACTTTCTGGCATAGGCGCGGCGTTTGCATATATGCACGTGAAACTCTTAGGTAAAGCCAATGAGCCAGATTGGCGCACGGTTTTTTATTTCACACTGATCTCCACCCTAGGTGCAGGCCTGTGGATGTTCTTTGATAGATTCCACAGCCTTGAATGGCACGATTTACCAGTGTTGCTCGGCTTAGGCGTCTCCGCCACCATCGCACAATTAGCCATGACGCGCGCTTATAGAACAGGCGACACGCTGGTGGTGGCTAGCCTTGCGTATGTCACAGTGGTGCTGGCGACTTTATTGGGCGTGGTCTGGTGGCATGAGCATTTAAGCCTAGATGCATACCTAGCAATAGGTTTAATTATTTTAAGCGGTGTGATTAGCGTGCGCAGCACACGCTAGAAAGTTTCATTAATCAAGGATCTATCAAACCACTACGCATCGCAATCAGCGCGATTTCTGCAGAATTATTAGCATTGAGTTTTTGTTTAATATTGTAAAGATGCGTGCCCACAGTGCGCGGACTTAAAAACAGCGTTTCTGCAATTTCGTTAGTAGTTTTGCCTTTCGCCAATGCCATGAATACTTCAAATTCCCTAGGCGACAATACATCAACTGGGTTTTGATCGCCCGACAATTGTTGAATAGCCATTTGCTGAGCGACGCTAGCTTCTAGATATTTTTTTCCGCTTGCTACCGTACGAATAGCCTTAATCATTTCTTCAGCCGCACTGCGCTTAGTTAAATAACCCATCGCGCCAGCATTGAGTACGCGTTTAGGATGCACGGAATCTTCGTGTGCTGATAACACTAATATTTTAGCGGAGCTGTCTTTGGCCAAGATACGCTCTATCGCTTCTAAACCGCCGATGCCTGGCATGGTAATATCCATTACGACTACCGTTGGCTTAAATTCCATATAACGCTGAATACTCTGCTCGCCGCTCTCTGCCTCAGCAACAACTTTAATATCAGCATCTAATTCCAGCAACATCTTAAATCCCATGCGAACTACGGCGTGATCATCAACTAGCATGACATTAATTTGACTCATGTTGCTTACCTTCCCCCATTTGTGGGTGGATTAAAATTATTTTATTTAGTAAAGTTTTGCTTAGTAAAGCATTGAAGCATTTTCATTTCACTGCTTCTAAATATTATCCGTAGTGTGACTTGGAATATTGATAAAAATTGCAGTACCTTGGTTGCTTGCCGCATTTACGCTGAAACTGCCATGCAAAGCCTGCACACGCTCACGCATCCCTAATAAACCAAAATGCTTAGTCTGGTCAACGGCTTCAACATCCATTCCAATGCCATTATCACTAATGCTCAACTGCAGATCACCTGTCGTGGATTTACTTAAAGCAATATCAATTGTTGTCGCATTGGCATATTTAAGCGCGTTATTGAGAGACTCTTGCACTATTCGATATAAATTGATGCTGACAGTTTCACCTAAACCTTGCAAATCACCTTTTAATTGCAGATGTATGCTGATATTAGGGTTTTGTGTTTGAAAATCACTCACCACATCTTTCAATGTTTCCGCCAGTCCTAAGTTGTCCAAAGAACCAGGCCTGAGCTTACGCACTATATTATGCATACCATCATAAATTTGATTAGCGGCAGAAACAATCACGCGTGCATTTGCCTCAATATCAGGTAAGCCCGGATGATCTTGACTCGGTTTAGTTTTATTAGCGATACCTACCGCAAACGTTTTAATCGCTGTCACATATTGACCTAATTCGTCGTGAAGTTCACGCGCCAGACTTCTGCGCTCATCTTCAATATGTTGTTGAATTAAATGTGTAAGCTGTCGATTTTCCTCTAGCTGACGCTCGGCTATCAGCGATTCAGCCATACGATTTAAGCTATGCCCAATTCGCTCAAATTCGGGCAGACTAAATTCTGGCAAACGCGTAGTTAAATCGCCCTGCTCCATACGGTTGATAGAAGCTAGAATGTGCTTAATTGGCCTTAAAGAATAACGTAATAAAATATAAACCGTGACATTTAGCATGACAAAAAACACCAAACCAGCCCACATCAACTGACTAAAACCAGACCAAGCTTCGCGCAAAGAGCCGGCCGCACTAGATGAAACCACCAGTGTTCCATAGCGAATTTTACGTTTAACTGTTTCTACTTTTGGCGCCACTAATTTTACGAACCATGCCGGTGGATGAACATCACTTTTAAAGGTAGATTCTGGAGAGTGGTAGAGTAAATTACCACGCACATCGTAAAGCATAATTTGACTACTACGAACATAACCGAGAGATTGCAAGAAGCTTTCTAGCACCATATGCGTAGGGCCATATTCAGGATTAAGTGCAGAACTAATAATCACCGTATCTAGCAGTTGCACAGTGACACGACTTGCGGCTTCCACTCGTTCACGAATCGAGGTGCGCGTATCGTTGACCAATAT
>JBEDKX010000226.1:0-2578 GCA_041171965.1 Pseudomonadota bacterium
ACATAGGATTACCCTTGAGCTTTGGCGCATAAATTTAGATTGAGTGCTTTATAGATAAACTATTTAATAGATGAGCTATTTTATAGATGAATAGTTGATTTTATTTATAATCAACATACGATCTACTGATTAATCAGATTCTTTAAAAAAATGCATGGTTTTTAGCATGCTAGAAGCTTTATCCAAGGTTTCAGCATATTCTTTTTCTAATACAGAATCTGCAACAATCCCACCACCGGCATAAAAGCTTATTTCGCCGGCATCTTCACCATCATTAGCATGTGAATATACCACGGTACGAATCGCAATATTGGTATCCATATTGCCATCAAAACCAATGTAGCCTATCGAACCACAATATATGCCACGTCTATGCGGCTCTAGCTCTTCAATAATTTGCATAGCTCTCAGTTTTGGCGCGCCAGTGATTGAGCCGCCCGGAAAGCAACCACGTAGCAAATCTATCGCCGTCTTGTTTTGGCCTTGAGCGCCGCTTTTTAGCTGACCGGTCACGATGCTGACTAAATGATGCACATTAGCAAAACTCTGCAATTGAAATAATTGATCAGCTTTCACCGAACCAATCTCACAGCTTTTACTAATGTCATTGCGTAATAGATCCACAATCATCAAATTTTCAGCTCTATCTTTTAGGCTAGTTTGCAGATCATTCGCCAATTGCAGGTCTTGTATAGCATCATCAGAACGTGGCCTAGTGCCTTTAATCGGACGAGTTTCCACGTGATTGCCTATTACTTGTAAAAAGCGCTCAGGCGAACCGGAAAGTATCTGCATAGCACCAAAATTCAAATAAGCCATGAACGGTGCAGGACTAATTTCACGTAATTTGTTATAAGCTGTCCAAGCCGAGCCATGCGCTTTTGCAGCAAAACGCTGCGCTAAATTCACTTGATAGCAATCACCCTCAGTAATATAGTTTTTAACGGTACTAAACGCCGTGGCGTATTGCGCAAAAGTCATATTACTAGTGACTGGCGTTGTTAAGGCAAATTCCGCTAACTGCATATCTGCCGGTGCATCAAACAAAGCACATAACGCACGCCAGTTATCATGCGTAGATTGCTGAAATCCATTCGAGACTAAACATGCAGTTTTTTCTTTATGATCGACCAGAATTGCCCAATCATAAATGCCCACCATCATGTGCGGAACGGATTCGTTGTTCAATGCGTTATTAGGTATTTTTTCTAATTGACGGCCTAAATCATAGGCAAAATAGCCAACAGCACCACCGCTGAATGGCAGCGAGTTTTCTGTAATTTGATAAGGGGCTAATAAATTATTAAGAATTAGAAATGGATCTTCCTGGCTGACTGTTCTTATGCCATTTTTGACTATTTCCGTCCGTACATTGCACTTTTTGACTATTTCCGTGCGTACATTGCACTCTGAAACGTTTTCATTTTCTACTTTAACGGTATCTTCAAAAGTACTGAGTGTCACAAATGGATCTGCCACGATAATATCGTAGCGCCCGTACTCACTATGTGGCTGGCCACTGTCCAGCAACATCGCCCAAGGTTTATGGCTAATACGGTCAAATAACTGCGCCGTATTCACATGGTATTTTAGAGTGTGTTTAAGTAAGGGCATCTGCAATGGGTTTTAGTTTAATGGGGCTAGTTTTCGAGAAGCTGTTGCGCTAAATAAGCTAGCGCATAAGCTGGCAAGCAAACGCTAGCCCGACGTCGAATAGCTATAGCGCTATCGTCAACACTGCTGATTTGTGACTCTGCATTTTCTTTATTTAATATCATTAAGTCAGCAACATCAATATATGGGATAGCTAGCTTCTTAGCAATCGCTGCCACTAAAAATCCTCCGGCACCGCTGCCAATTAACACCATAGATTGCTTTTTATTTTCATTAGAAAGTCGAGAAATATGCTTTGTAGCAACTGTTTGTAATCTTGAAATTTGCTGCCATTTAAATTGCTCAGCCAAGCTATGCCAATCCATTATTGGTGCATCTTCTACATCATGGCCTATCATACGGGCAATTCTTCTAGCACTAGTAAGCTGACCTTTATCTTGAGCATCGGCGGTATCGGCCATATCGTCTTCTGCCGACAAATCACCAGTCAAGCGATAGACATCAGCACTGGTGGCAAAAAACTCAGCCGCCACTGAAGTCATGGCTTGCTGGAATTCTATTCTTTGCGCCACGGCCATTAATGGTGTGCGCACAACACCAGTGTAAACCAACTCATCAGTCTGCATACGTGCCGCGTCAGTAAATCCTATGCAGGCTGGCTTGTTATTTTCCAACAGTACAAAATCTGTTGTGGTGCTACCGATATCGACAAACAATCCACATTCGATTTTTTGAGCGACAAAACTAGCGCTGGCCTGCCAATTGGCTGAGGCGATAAATGGCCAATAATCCTCAACTTCATCGAATGAAACAAAGCCAGTAGCGCTTAATGGCCTAACTAAGTTTGGATTTAGATTGGAATTTAAAGCTGGATTTAACACGCCTGTGTAAAACTTGAGACAATTCAAATTAGGCGCGCAGTTTAACTTAGTCTGCATAACGCGGCTAATGGCCAAAACACCCT
>JBEDKX010000227.1:0-2555 GCA_041171965.1 Pseudomonadota bacterium
ATATTTAACAGCATTTAGCGCTATCTTCTTGTTCGCT
Source organism: Pseudomonadota bacterium (assembly GCA_041171965.1). Taxonomy (GTDB): domain Bacteria; phylum Pseudomonadota; class Gammaproteobacteria; order Burkholderiales; family Methylophilaceae; genus Methylotenera. The sequence continues at coordinate 38 of JBEDKX010000227.1, forward strand.
GCTTCAATTAAATCAATATTCAACACTTGCGAAATTCTAAGTAAATAGACAAAAGTATCCGCAAGTTCATGCCCCACTTGCTCGCGTTTTTCAACCGATAACTCATGGCTTTCGGCTTCAGTATTCCACTGAAAATGTTCCACCAATTCAGCCGCTTCTACTATCATTGCCATCGCTAGATTTTTGGGTGAGTGATATTGCGCCCAATCGCGTTCAGCCACAAAGTCTTCTAGCTTTTGTTTGAGTTCGTTTAATGAATCAGCCATATTATTTTTGCTACCGAATTTACACTAGTGAATTTAAATTACTTTCGATTACTGCCAGCCACCATTTTAATTTCAAATAAGCGGCACTCTAATGGCCCGTTATAAAGCGGTGTGCGTTTGCTTGGCGTAAGTCGCATTAATTTTGGCATGGTTAAATCGTTGGTTAAAAAGTACGTATTCCAACCAGCAAATTTTCGTTTTAACGCTTCACCAATTTTTGGATAAAGCAGCTGCAAGCTATCGTCATCGCCAATACGCACACCGTAAGGTGGGTTGGCGATTAGCACACCGCTATCTGCTGGCGGCACTGCGTTCACAATATCGACATGTGAAAGCTGTACCGCCGCCAATAATCCGGCATCTTCAAGGTTTTGCTTGCTAATACGCACTGCGCGTAAATCGACATCTGAACCATAGATCTTTTGAAAAGTGACAGGCTTAACTTTAGCTGCAGCTTGGCTTTTAATTTTAGTCCACACGTGTGATTCAAAGTTTTTTAAGACTTCAAAACCAAAGCTTCTTTTGTAACCAGGCGCCATATCGAGTGCCACCATTGCCGCTTCTAACAAAAATGTACCACTGCCGCACATTGGGTCCAACAAAGGTTGGCCAACTTGCCAGCCAGATAGCTTTAATATACCGGCGGCTAGATTTTCACGCAAAGGTGCTTCAATACTCGCTCCACGATTACCACGCTGATACAACGCAGCACCAGAGGTATCCAAGTAATATTGATATTCATCGGCGGCTAAATAGGCATGTATACGCACTGCCGGAGTTTTGGTATCAATGTAAGGACGTGCGCCAACCACTAACCTGAATTTATCACACACCGCATCTTTAATTTTTAACGTTGCAAATTCTAGGCTTTTAAGTGGGCATTTAACGCCAGTCACTTTCACCATAAAATCATTTTTCACATCAAACCATTGTGGCCAATTAATTTTATAAGCGGCATCGAATAAATCTTCTTCATTCATATATTTACCGCGCGCCACTTGCCATAAAATACGGGTGGCAATGCGTGAATGTAAGTTTGCCGCGTAACAAATTGCCCAATCGCCATCAAAACTCACACCGCCATCGGTAGCTTTGATTGATTTGGCGCCCACTGCTAGCAGTTCATCTGCCAGCAATTGTTCTAGTCCGCGTGGGCAGGTTGCAAAATATCTATTTGGTATCATGATGTTGAGTATCGCTATTCGTTAAATTTCTGGATTTACTATATGGCTAAATTACTGACTTGCTAATCATCTGCATTGACTAAATTTTTAAGCATAAAAAGTCGATTGCTACTGCTTGCGTTATGTTCTGCTAATTTATCGACAAACTGCAAAAACTCAATTTTATGGGTTTTTTCTAGCGTTTTAGCGCGTTCACGTAAACTCGCCAAGCGTAAATCAGCCGGTTCACGTTTGAAGCCAAATACCGCAATATTGCCCGGTTTTCCAGTGGGTAAAGTTAATACTTTACCGTCAAAAGTTTGTTCTATGCGTTGCAAATATACGTCAAATTTCTTGTCGCTGCCCCATAAATTAATCACCAAAATACCATCACTCGTCAACGTATTGGCACATTGGTCAAAAAAGTCTTGGCTACAAAAATTAGGTGGAATACCGTTGCTATCAAAGGCGTCTATCAGCAACACATCAGCGACTTCTTGGTGTTCCGCTAAATAAACTAAACCATCGCCTTCAATCACTTCTAGTCGTTCATCATTTTCTGGCACCCAAAACTGGCTACGCGCTACTTGGATAATTCTAGGGTTAAGTTCTATGACTGTACTGTTAATTTCTGGACAATAAGCATGCACATATTTAGCCAGAGACCCGCCGCCCAAACCAATGGACAGCAGATTTTTTATTTGCTGATTAAACAGCAAAAAACACATAATAGCCCGTGTATAGCTCAGCTCCAGCGCAAATGGGTCACGAATACGCATGGCACTTTGTATGGTTACCGAGCCTAAATGCAAAGAGCGTACGCCATCAACTTCACTGACATCCACTGAATCATCGCTATTTTTTGCCAGCCCGCGCATCAAATGTTTAGCCATGCGTAGCATTAAGCATTGGTCTCTACGTTGGCTTCAACAGCAACTTCATCAACTGCAACTAAATCAACGGCAGTCTCGCTAGCGGCAAAGTCTTCATTCATTGAATCTTCGTTCAGAGCATCTTCATCAATAACCCCAGCCGGTTCATCTTCAAGCACGCCGATAAATTTAGTCCGTAGCTCAATCAATAAAGTAT
>JBEDKX010000228.1:0-2549 GCA_041171965.1 Pseudomonadota bacterium
GTTTATTTACTTCGTATAATTTATATTATGTAAAATTAATAATCAGGCTAGGTTAATAGTCCTTTATTAAATCGTTGCAGATAGAAATTAAGCTACTTAACTCTTCTTTGTTTAGCCAAAATCTTGTAGTAAATTCTAATGCCAAGTAAAGCCGCTAAAATTAATGCGAATAACAAAGGCTCGCGAATATCTTTTTTAACTAACCACCAAAAATGAAAAACGCCTAATATGGCAATAAATTAAACAAGGTGATGTAATTGCTTCCAACGTTGACGAAGTAACTTCATCATGGCGTTATTCGAAGTTATGGCCAGCGGTATCGTCAAAACAAATGCAGCAAAGCCGACTAATATGCGTGGGTGTTTGATAATGTCTTTGGTGATATCAGCCCAAACAAAAGAATAATCAAGCCATAGGTAAACGCTAATGTGTAAGCACGCGTAAAAAAACATTAATAAGCCTAACATTCTGCGTAACTGAATTTGCCAGGCAATACCAGTTAACAGTCTTATTGGCGTTAAGCTTAGCGTAACTAATAAGATTAGTAATGTCCAAAAACCAGTGGATCGTTCTATAAATTCAATAGGATTGGCAGAAAGATTATCCTGTAGGCCTAGATAAAATAAACGCGAAACTGGAATTAGGCAAAATAAAAATACGAAAGATTTAATCCATGAAAGTTGCTTTTTACTGGGGACTAAATTGTTAAAATTCAGCATGTTAGTGCGATTAAAAGTTCTTCCGCAAGTCTAAGCCAGCATAAAGTTGCCCTACTTGTTCTGCGTAGCCATTAAACATTTGCGTTTTTATGCGCCCTGAAAATAAGCTACCGCCTATTCGCCTTTCAGATGATTGCGTCCAGCGCGGATGCTCTACCAATGGATTTACATTGGCATAAAAACCATATTCGCTAGGGCCAGCCTTCATCCAACTGGTGAGCGGAATTTTTTCAGTGAAACGTATTTTAACGATGCCTTTTACGCCTTTGAAGCCATATTTCCAAGGCGTGACTAAACGCATAGGCGCACCATTTTGATTAGGCAACTGTTCACCATACAAGCCCACAGCCATTATTGAAAGTGGGTGCATAGCTTCATCTAAGCGTAACCCTTCGGTATAGGGCCAATCTAACACTTGAAGATTTTGGCCTGGCATTTGCTGTGTGTCGGCTAAAGAAATAAACTCAACATACTTAGCGTTAGCGTTAGGCTCAGCCCACTTAATCAGTTGTGCTAGTGGAAGACCAATCCAGGGTATGACCATAGACCAACCTTCAACACAACGCATACGATAAATACGCTCTTCTAGTGGCGCTAGTTTATAAATATCATCAATACTGATGGTTTTATTCTTTTTAACTTCACCTTCAATGCTAATCGTCCACGGGCGAGCTTTAAATAATTTTGAATTTAAGGCGGGTTCGTTTTTATCTGTGCCAAATTCGTAATAATTATTGTAAGTACTGATATCTTCATAAGGCGTCAGCTTCTCACCTGCCCCATAAATGGTTTTAGCGTAGCCGGCAATTTTTGGATGTGCGCCAGGTGGCTTAATAATAATGCTATTATCATTTAAGGTTGCTGCCTTTAATGGATTTTCAAGCAAAGATGCTGTAGCAGCGATACCTGTGATTAAACCCAAGCCAGCTTTTCGAATAAACTCTCGTCTATTATCAAACACTTCTTTAGGCGTGATTTCTGATGGGATAATATCTGGCTTAGATTTAATAATCATGTCAATAGCATCAAATTCTGGTGGATAACAGTTAATCTGATTTTAATTTTCATGATTAGTTGCAACATCCATAATCTACTTGATATTGAATATTACTCTTAAGACTTTTCCGCATAAATGCTAGCTAAAACAGATCTTTAGTTTCTAGATTTATTTCTTCTTCCAGCAATTTATCATTGGTATTTTTAGCAATTAGTCTAGCATGTTCAATTAATGTTTTAGCTGCCGGAATATCACCGGTTGCCACTTTTACTTTGGCCAAAATATAACTACCTTGAGCCTCAAAGTAAGCTCCGCCCTGCTCTTTTGCAAATTTAATAATTTTATTAAGTACATTTTCTGCGCTGGCATATTTCTTCTCAATGGCGTAATAGCGGCCTAGTTCGATGCTCGAATGTGCGTATTGATCTAAATTACCAGCCGTTTCGTTCATTAAATAGGCTTTAATTTGATACTCAAGTGCCAAAGCATTTTTATTTAAGTTGTGATAAGCCAGTGCTAATTTCTCAAAACTCTCAGCACGCTCGTTGTCATTAGCCGCAAGTTTATTGCCTAATTCATATTCAACTAAACCTTGTGCCAATTGATCTTTTGCATTGTATACATCACCAATACCATTGTGTGCTAACCGCTCAAAAAATTGGTTATTAGCGGCATTCGCATGCAAAATAGTTTGTTTATAACTGCTGATCGCCTCGTCATATTGTTTGAGTGATTTGTAGGCATTGCCTGTCAGCAACGTTGCTACGGCTTTGTCAAAGGCATTACTGGTTTGTGTTTCTGCTAACTTGAAAGAGACTAGTGCACTAGCATAG
>JBEDKX010000229.1:0-2545 GCA_041171965.1 Pseudomonadota bacterium
CTCCTAGTTTTAATCTTAAGCGTTTAAAATACTTAGCAGTATTTATAAAAGTAATAATCACATTCGTAAAACCAAATTACCAGGGGATATTATGCATGAGCAACAGCAAATTTTACAGTTAGCACAAAAACGCAGCGCGGAGAATGGCTTGCCCTATGCAGGCGCAGTGACGCCAAAAGAAGCTTATGAGCTGCTGCAACAAAATCCAGAGTTTTTACTGATTGATGTGCGCACTCAGGCTGAACTAGCACTAGTGGGTCGCGTACCAAGTGCGCTTAATATAGAGTGGGCGTTTTATCCTGGCATGGTACAAAATCAGGATTTTGCTAAACAACTGTCTGAAAAAGTAGCTAAAAGTAAAACGCTTATTTTCATGTGCCGTACTGGTGGTCGCTCGCATAATGCAGCAGCCGTTGCCGCAAGTTTGGGTTATGCACAAGCTTATAATATGTTAGAAGGCTTTGAGGGCGAAGCCAATAGCTTGAACCAACGCACTATGCTCAACGGCTGGAAATATGCCGGATTGCCTTGGACGAACTAAACTAATGACTGATAAGTATGCCGTGATTGGCAATCCAATCGCTCACAGCAAATCACCATTCATTCACCTCGCCTTTGCTACTCAAACTGGGCAAGATATTAGCTACGAACGAATATTGGCGCCACTTGATGGATTTGAGACGACAATTCTTGAGCTAATTAAAAAAAATTACAAAGGGGTGAATGTCACCGTACCCTTTAAATTTGAAGCATTAAAGTTTGTCTCTCAGCATGGCTTGGTCAATCCATTAGCGCTCACTGCAGGCGCCATTAATACCATCCGCTTTAGCGAAGATGGCAGCATTATTGGCGACAATACTGACGGCATCGGACTAATGAATGATATAGCGCATAATTTAAAATTCGATATTAGCCACAAAAAAGTGCTCTTACTGGGTAGCGGCGGTGCAGCATTTGGCATTCTGCAACCCTTGCTCAATGCTAATCCTAGCCTGATTGTTATTTCAAATCGCACTTTATCTAAAGCCCAAGAAGCCGCTAGAATTGTTTCAGGTTTGATTGAAGCCAGTCAAACATCAGCACACCCAAGTGACACAACTTGTATGGCCCAATCCTACGAGAACTTAGGGAATGCTGCTTTTGATTTAGTGATTAACAGCACATCCACTGGCCTTACTGACACTGCATTGCCAATTCTAAACACGATTTTTGCTAAAAGTTGTCTAGCTTACGACATGATGTATGGGCGAGAAACGCCATTTATGCAACAAGCCCGCGCAAGTGGCGCGCAGGTCGCTGATGGTTTAGGCATGTTGGTAGAACAAGCAGCTGAAGCATTTTATCTATGGCGTGCGGTACGCCCAGAAACGCATAGCGTAATGCAACAAATTCGCGCCTTAAGCCTATCGGCTTAAATCTAAATCAATTATAACTCTATGAAAAACTGGCTATTTAATCGCACTCACAATGCAAGCCCGTTAAATTTTAGCGGCTACTTTACTCGCGGCCTTGTATTGTTTTTCATGGTTATTTTCATTTACCAACTGTGGATATTTCTACATATTTGCTGGTGGGTAAAATTCAATCCATCCAGCAGCGCGTTTATGGAAGACCGCCTAGATATCATTCAAGAAAAAACACCAGATGCCGAGCTTAAGCATAAATGGGTGAATTATTCCAAAATTTCAATTAATTTGAAGCGCGCCGTGATTGCTTCAGAAGATGCTAAATTTATTGATCATGAAGGTTTTGATTGGGAAGGCATACAAAAGGCCTACGAAAAAAATCTTAAAAAAGGCAAAATAGTGGCGGGCGGCTCAACGATTAGTCAACAGTTAGCAAAGAACTTGTTTTTATCAACAAAACGCACGCCTTGGCGCAAAGCTGAAGAAGCGCTGATTACAGTAATGTTAGAAAACATGTTGCCTAAGCGTCGAATCTTAGAGATTTACTTAAATGTAATTGAGTGGGGCAACGGTGTATTTGGTGCCGAAGCAGCCGCAAGACATTATTACAAAACCAGCGCGGCTAATTTAAGTAGTGGCCAAGCAGCAAAATTGGCGGCCATGATACCCAATCCTCGCTTTTATGATGTACACAAATCCACCAATTATTTAAACCGCCGTATCGCCACCATACAAGCACGCATGGGGTCAGCAGAAGTGCCTAGATAGAATAAGTGCCTAGATAAACGTTTAGCTTTATCACATATAAGTTATTCAACTTAGCTGAAACCTTAGTTCAAAAAATTTATTATTCCACATTAGCAACTTACGCCGCTACACGTATTCTTAATCTTAGTATTTAAAAAATCAATCATTTTAAAGGCGATTATTATGTTAAGAACAAAATTAGGTGCAGCGGTTTTACTCAGCATTATATCTACCGGTGCTTTTGCTGGGCAATGTGATGTTGCCATAGATGCAACGGCAAGCATGGCTTTTTCATTAAAAGAAATCGCTGTAAGCAAAAGCTGTAAGGAAGTAAGTCTCACATTCAAAAATGTAGGCACAATGGCAAAAGCAATGATGGGTCACAACGTGGT
>JBEDKX010000230.1:0-2544 GCA_041171965.1 Pseudomonadota bacterium
TCTTGGAACCCAAGATTTGCCAAGATAAATGAAACCTTCAACAGATCAGCCGCTGGGTCGACAATCATTCGCTTGGGCAAGTGAGGCATGAGACGATCTGTCGTTACGGCAATGACGCGCTTCACCACTGACTGGATGTCGACCGACTGAAACAAGTGCCGCTATATTTTTTATACTCATACAGCCTCCTGCGTGGCTAATTTAGCTTCAGCTATGGCTGTAATCAGTGATTGCATGATTTCCTCAGCATCGCCAATCAGCGATAAATTGGCGCGCTTTACAATCGCGGCACTATGATCACGATTTATTGCAATCACATGGCGACAATCCTTGATACCTTGTAAATGTTGCACTGCGCCAGAAATGCCAATGGCAAAATAGGTGCTTGCGCTAACGGTTTTGCCGGTGGCGCCAATTTGCTTATCACGTGCAAATTTACCGTCATCGACTGCTACGCGACTTGCGCCTATGGCGGCATCTAGAGCCGTCGCCAAGGTTTGAAACGTTCGCACATTATTAACACCGTTTCCTGCGGAAACAATAAAGTCGGCTTCTTCTAGAGCAATTTTAGCCGCAGCTATCGTTTGCATATCTAAACTAGTGTAACTGGCGGTATCTAGTTTATTTTTTACTGGCTTAGTTAATGGTTGATTTAGCGTTAATGCTGATGAGGTAAATGGCAAATCGGTATCAGCCGTCTCAGGCGCAAGCAAAACGATAAATGGTAAGTTGGCTAAGGCTAGCGTTGTGCCACCTGATTGATAACTAGCAATGTGGCCTATATTTAATTCTATGACATGTGTTGCAGCTAATTTTTCTGGTCGGCTAGCAATTAACCTACGACCTAAATCACCGTCACCAATTAGGTTGTCTGGCATAAAAATATGGCTAGGTTGCAGTGCCTCAATCACAGCTTTTACACATGAAAGCTCTGACTCTGGTTGAAATGTTGCATAATCTAATTCCCCAATAATCAGCACTTCGTCAGCGCCAGCATTGGCTAAATCTTCATGCAATTCTCCGAGAACCAGTGTAATGACCGCTGTATTGGCATCTGCCAATATTGCTGCGGCGGCCAAGCATTGTTTTGCGTGGTCATCCAGCGTGCCACGATCACTATGTGCAACCACTAAAATTCGACTTGTCGCTTGTTTAGGTGTGCGTAGCGGTTTGCTTGTGCTGTGCTGTAAAGCAACTTCATGTGCCACAAAATCGCTAGTCGCACCTAAAACAATGCGCTTCACGCCATTTGCCATAATTTCATATGCACGGCGTGGGTTGATACGCTTAGCGTTATTTTCTATCATCGTGCTGTCTCCACGTTTTGATTTAATGCTGAGGCTAATAATTCTGCAATATCTAGTACATCTGGGCGTTTGCCAACGACGCCTTCTAACATTGACGTACATTGTGGGCAAGCAACTGCGACTAATTCGGCATCAATGTTACGCGCATCTTGTATCCGTATGTCTGGAATACGCTGCTTGCCTGGAATGTCGGTAAGCGGTGCACCACCACCACCACCACAGCATCGGCCTCGTAAGCCTGAACGTTCCATTTCATTAACTTGCAAGCCGATACTTTTTAGCAAGGCACGCGGTGCTTCAGTTTCACCATTGTAACGGCCTAAATAACATGGATCGTGATAAGTAAGCTTGCGTGTTTCAGCTGATTTTACTAAGTTTAATTGGCCGCTACTGACTAATTCTGCCAATAAAGTGGTGTGATGCAATACTTGGTAATGTCCACCAAAGGCTGGATATTCATTTTTAAGGCTGTGCATGACATGTGGGTCAGCCGTCACAATTCGCTTGAATGTTAGACTTGCAAATGTTTCGATATTTTGTTTAGCCAACATTTGAAAAGTGGCTTCATCACCTAGGCGGCGAGCAGTGTCGCCAGTGTCTCGTTCTAAAGCACCCATGATGGCAAAATCTAAATTGGCCGCTTTGAGTAATTTGACCAAGGCACGCAGGCTACGCTGGTAACGCATATCAAAAGCACCTTCACCTGCTACCAATAAAATATCTACCGGAGTATTCTTCTGTATGGTTTTTACGTCTAGGTCTACTGCCCAGTGATAGCGTGCATTTCGGTCGTAACCACCAACAGTGGCGGTTTGGCGCAAGTTTTCTAGTGTTTGAGGCGCTTTCCCAGGCGCTGATCCTTGCGTTAAAGTAAGGTTACGTCGCATATCTACAATCGCATCGACATGTTCAATTAACATCGGACATTCTTGCACACAAGCTCTGCAGGTGGTACAAGACCATAAGGTTTCAGCCGGTATGAGCAAAGGTACAATCGGCGCGTGTATGCTACCAGAATGTTCACCAATAGCCACGCCAGGGTAAGGACTGCCGGCAAAGCTAGCATCCGTAGTACCGGATTTTTCATCGTTTGAAAGGCCTATTACTAAATCTTGTATGAGTTTTTTTGGATTCAGTGGTTGACCTGCGGCAAAGGCGGGACAAGCAGCTTCGCACTTTCCACATTGTACGCAGGCATCAAAACCTAATAGTTGATTCCATTTGAATTCTGATGGCT
>JBEDKX010000231.1:0-2544 GCA_041171965.1 Pseudomonadota bacterium
CAATAAGTGTATTGGCATCATGAAAAATATTAAAATCTGGACGATTAAATAAGTCCATTTTTTGTTGGTCATGCTTGGAGTGATGTTGATGGATTTGCTTAAGAAATAGTGGTTTAGCATAATCAGACAAATTCTGTAGCAGAACTTTGTCTTGAATAATCACAAAAGCCCACGGTTCTTGGCCAAGCGCAGTTGGGGCTCTTACTGCCGCTTCCAGTAGATTGCTAATGGTAGGAGCTTCAACTTTTTTTGGTTTATATTTACGTACTGATCGACGCGCAAGTAGCGTCTCGAACATTGATTTTTCAAATTCAGGGACTGGCACGATTTAAGTACCTCCATCATTAACTTTATATAACGCCATTAATGAATAGGTTATCAATAAATTAAATGATCAGAAATCCGCGCGAACACGTATAAGAAAATTGGCTAGATTAATCTGCCTCTTTTGATTTTTTGCGGGACGTGTAAGTTTTTTTTAGATGAAATTGATGGCTGAAATTCAGCAGCATAACTGGCCAAACGTTAGCTAACTAATCTAGCTAACTAATCTAGCTCAACTTCGCCAACATGAGCAATACGTGCTAAATCCAGCAGATTTACTGCGCCTGTTTTGTGCATTATTTTAGATTTATGAATTTCTACGGTGCGATGGCTAATGCCTAAATGGCGTGCAATTTCCTTATTGGCGTAGCCTTGAATCGCCAGTTTTAGTACATCTCTTTCTCTCTCTGTTAGTTCGGCAATGCGCGACATCGCATTTTGCTGAGTAGCATTTTCTGACAGCATCTTCTCTGATTCGAGAACCGCGGTGCGTATCGCTGCCATCAATTTTTCACGTGTGATAGGTTTGGTTAAAAAATCTAGAGCGCCTGCTTTTATTGCTTTCACACTCATAGGAATATTGCCATGACCGGTGAGAAATATAATTGGCAATAAAGTATTGCGCTGACTAAGTGCTTCTTGTAATTGCATGCCATCCATACCTTGCATGCGAATATCAATAATAATGCAACCTAAACAGTTAGGCTCAGCCGCTTCTAAAAAATCCTCGGCGCTGCCATAGCTGCGCACAGTCAGATTTTCCTGACCTATCATCAGTGTAAGTGAATCTCGAATGGCTGGGTCGTCATCTACAATAAATACGGTAGCTGCAGAAGATTTCTCAGTAAGTGGCGCTGTGTTTAATTTTGAAAGGTTCATCGCTCATGTTTCCTTACGGTGCAAAGGGTAAAGTGAAATGAAATGTTGCGCCAATATCTGTGTTGACATCCAGCCAGAGCTGGCCACCATTGGCCTCGGTTAGCGCTCGACTAATGGCTAAGCCCATGCCTATACCAGATTTTTTTGTGGTGAAAAAAGGCTCAAAAACCCGCTTAGCTGTTTCTGCGTCTAAGCCTGGGCCTTTATCTTGCACCGACACATGTGCCATATTGGTGTCGGACTTAGTCCGCACACTGACAGTGATGACAGAATTCTTTACTTTTGCGCCACACATCGCCTCCACAGCGTTAACGAGTAAGTTAACCAATATTTTTTGCACCTGAATCCGGTTGCCTAATACTTTTGGCAAGTTTTTTTCTAGATGAATCGAAGGATAAAACTCTAAATAACCACTACCACGCACATTATTTAAAGCTTCTTTCACAGCATCGTTAAGATCGAATCGCTCTGTGACTAAATCACTTTTTTGTAGAAAATCCAATAACTCATGCAAGCTTCGGCCGGCACGGTTTGACTGAGCCACGCAGCCTTCAAGTGCTTGTTTCAGGTTGTCCGAATAATTGGTGCTGTCTTGCAACGCATGTAACGCAACTTCGCTGTAGGCCGATATGGCTGCCAAAGGCTGATTCAGCTCATGAGCAATGGCCGACGCAGTATGTGCTGCTACCATTTGCTGTGAAATAGATTCTGCTTCGGCGCGTTGTTCCTGTAGTTTTTTCTCTAAGGTCTTTTGCTCGGTAATATCTCGAGCCACACCAACTAAGCGGAAGGCGACTTCGTCTTCAAAGTGTATGCGCCCGACCGCAGATACCCAGCGTATAACTTTTGTATCTGGGTTAATTACCCGATATTCAGCATGGTATTCGCCTTTGCCTTTGGGGTTAATTGCTGCTTCAAGTGCCGCTTGCCTAGCGAGGCGGTCTGCTGGATGAATGACCGAAGCAAAGCGTTTTTCAGGTATGAGTGACTGCTCAGATTCAGCGCCCCAGAACTCACGCATTCTTTCATCCCAATGCATCACCTTTTGGTTGGAGTCAAAGTCAAACACCCCCAAGCCAGCCGCTTCTTTGGCTAATTGCAGACGTTCTTCACTAGATTTAAATGATTCCTCTGCCATTCGTAGAGTATCTGCCTCATAAATGGTCACTAAGTTATAGTGTTGTTGACCCGTGTTAATAGGACTTAATCCAATGTTAACCTCTAACTCTTTACCATCTTGACGCAGTACCACAAGCGGGCGACCGCTACCCATGGCGCGCTTGTCAGGATTCTGTGTATAGCTTTCTCTATGTTGGTGATGATTTTGTCTGAAGCGCGATG
>JBEDKX010000231.1:2616-3244 GCA_041171965.1 Pseudomonadota bacterium
GGGATTGTTAGCCACAACAATCGCGCCTTTATCATCGACCAACAGCATGGCATCTACCGCGGCTTCAAATAGCAACTCAAAATTCAAGCCCTTAAGTAGATCAGTCAAGCTATTTCCTTATTAAAAAAGGTGAGCAACAACGTTATAAGTCTACGACACAAAACAGAGAAATGTCTATCAAACTGCCTCTATAAGAAGCCGCATAAGGGCTAGCCCTTACGTGTTTGCACGAATTTACGCTAAACAGCTAGTACCTTACATTGCAGTCATCTGTTGCACATTGCAATTGATAGATTTAAAGCAAGTTTGCCTTATTTGTGCATTGCGAGACGCAATAATATTTAGCAAAAATATTATTTAAACAAGGTTGTTTGTAAATGGGTGGTTTTATTAATTAAGGAGAGTTTTCATGAAAAGTTTATATGCAGGATTTAAGCGTTTTATTAATGATGAAACAGGCGTAACGGCTATTGAGTATGGTCTGCTTGCTGCCCTGATTGCTGTTGTTATTATTGCTGCAGTTACTTCGGCAGGTACGAGAATAAGTTGTACTTTTCAAAGGGTCGCTGATTGCCTAGTTGGTTCTACTAATGGTACTTGCCCAACTCCATGTCCTTAAATATTAGCT
>JBEDKX010000232.1:0-3037 GCA_041171965.1 Pseudomonadota bacterium
ATCCGGCATAGGCACCAAAACTTGGTCGCCATTATTTAACAAGCCCTGCATAGCCATGACGATTAACTCAGAAACACCATTACCAATGATGATGTCATCAACCGTTACGCCATTAATATGCTTAGATTGCGTGTAATGCATAATAGCTTTACGTGGCTCAAACAGACCTTTGCTATCGGTATAACCACCGGCTTTAGCCATGTTTCGGATTACATCCTGCTGAATTTCTTCAGGCACTTCAAAACCAAAAGCAGCCGGATTACCAATATTGAGCTTAATAATGCGCTGGCCTTCCTCTTCCATTTGGCGCGCACGTTGCAATACTGGGCCACGAATATCGTAGCAAACGTTAGCAAGCTTATTTGATTTTTGTAATGGTTTCATATTCACGTTGGTATCTGACGGGCTCAATTACATCGCCTTGGGTTAAATCGCCTTTGCTTACATCAAACTAGATAAGCACTTGTTTTTAGGCTTAGTTTTAGGCAGCTTGAGCTATCTTTATAAAGTATGCTATCTTACATTGCTAGCCCCTTGGGGGCAATAAAACTACCAAAACTTCCAGATAGATTGACCAGCCAACAATATGAAACTACATCTTACTCACGGCGAAGGCCTAAACCTCATTACCGGCTACACGGATGATACCGTGGCGATTAACCATAGGCATTATTCAGAAAATTTAATTGTATTGCCAGAAACGCTGATTAGCGATTGGCTATCGATTTCTAACGAAAAATTAAGCATGGATAATTTAACTGAAAAAGATTTCGAAAGAATTGTCGCATTGAGGCCAGAAGTAGTATTACTTGGCACAGGTAAAACACATCGATTTTTACACCCAAAAACCAGTGCGTTACTGACTAAAAATGGTATTTCTTTGGAATGTATGTCTACTTCAGCTGCCTGTAGAACTTACAATATACTGATGAGTGAAGGCCGAAAAGTTGCTGCTGCCTTACTGCTTAATTAAATCAAGCAATAAGGCAAGCCATGAATATCGACAAATATCGCAAATAGATTACAGATTTTTTGTCGAAAATGTCAGTGATGCATTAGTGCCACCAAAGCCAAAACTATTGGATAAAGCAGTTTCAATCTTCACGTTATCAAGACGTTTTTGTATGATATTTAAGCCTTCAGCGGCAGGATCTAAAGTCTCAATATTGGCTGATGCCGCAATAAAATTATTTTGCATCATCAGCAAAGTGTAAATGGCTTCATTTACGCCTGCAGCACCTAATGCATGACCTGACAGCGATTTAGTTGAGGCAATTGCTGGATTCTGCTTCAATCCATTTTCACCAAAAACTTGGCGAATTGCCTCTAGCTCTTTGGTATCGCCCACTGGCGTACTTGTACCATGGGTATTGATGTAATCAACATTACCTGCAACACCGTCAAGCGCTAGCTTCATACAACGCACAGCGCCTTCACCGCTAGGTGCAACCATATCGTAACCATCTGAATTTGCGCCATAACCAACCACTTCGGCGTAAATTTTTGCGCCACGTGCTTTAGCATGTTCGTACTCTTCAAGCACCAAAATGCCGCCACCGCCAGAAATCACAAAACCATCACGATTCGCGTCATAAGTACGTGAAGCTTTTTCAGGGGTATCGTTATATTTACTGCTTAGTGCACCCATCGCGTCGAACATGAAGGAAAGCGTCCAGTTTTCTTCTTCAGCTCCACCGGCAAAAATAATATCCTGTTTGCCAAGTTGAATTTGTTCTACTCCAGCACCAATGCAATGCGCGCTTGTAGAGCAGGCAGAACTGATACCGTAATTGATACCTTTAATTTTTGCACCTGTCGCTAAGCAGGCAGAAACACCACTGGCCATGGCTTTAGTCACCATATAAGGACCAACACGGCGAATACCTTTATCGCGCAAGGTATCAATACCCTCAAGTATACTTTCATGTGAAGCGCCACCAGCGCCCACGATGACGCCTGTGCGGACATTTGAAACCAACTCTTCTGGCAAGCTAGCATCAGCAATAGCTTCTTGCATAGCGAGCCATGCATAGGCATGACCTTTAGCCATAAAACGCAATAATTTGCGATCAATAAGCGCTTCAACATCAAGATTTTTGATGGAACCAGCCACATGCGAGCGTAAACCGCGCTCTGCATATTCAGGTTGAAAAGTGATGCCAGAACGGCCATTTTGAAGGCTATCTAAAACTTCTGATTGATTATTTCCCAAACTAGAAACAATACCTAACCCAGTAACAACAACACGACGTATCATCGTGCACTCCTATCAAAAAATAAAATAATCATAAACTTCATCGTATTAAACTTCATTAAAATCAAACTTCATTAAAATTCAGTTAAGTTAATAATATATTCAGTAAAATAAAAAAGGCTTAAAAATTATCTGTACGCGTAAATAATCCTACCCGCAAATCTTGTGCCACATAAATCACACGGCCATCAACTTCCATGCGAGCATCAGCAATACCCATGACTAATTTTCGCATAATCACACGTTTTAAATCAATGGTATAAGTCACTTTTTGGTGAGTAGGTAACACTTGGCCAGTAAACTTAACGTCGCCTGCACCTAATGCACGACCGCGTCCTGGACCACCCATCCAACCTAAAAAGAAGCCCACTAATTGCCACATAGCATCTAAGCCTAAACAACCTGGCATGACTGGGTCGCCAGGAAAATGACATCCGAAAAACCATAAGTCTGGTGTAATATCTAATTCAGCCACAATTTGGCCAGCGCCATGTGCGCCACCATCTTCGGTGATAGAAACAATGCGATCAAACATTAGCATTGGTGGTAATGGTAGTTGTGCATTGCCTGCACCAAACATTTCTCCACGACCACATTTAAGTAATTCTTCTTTAGTAAAGCTATTTTGTTTTTGCATGATTTTATTTTTTAAAAATTTATTAATAGTGAATCGAACTTCTGACATTTTCGCTGGAAAACAACTTTAGTGAAAGCATTATTAAGTTTTACACAGCTTTATTTAATACTTTTAAGGCATTTATGCTTAAATTACACTACTTACAC
>JBEDKX010000233.1:0-339 GCA_041171965.1 Pseudomonadota bacterium
TTGTTGTTTAGCCTGCTTTTTTTAGCCAATTTTAGTTACGCACAGGCGCCTAAACCTGAATTTGTATTAGCGCTAAGTAACTCGGTGGCTAAAGTGCATATTGAAGATAAAAATGGCCAGCATGGCATCGGTTCTGGCGTAGTGGTTGCCGTTAACCATGTTGCCACTAATTGTCATGTCATTGCTAACGCACGTGGCATTGCGGTAAACAAGCTTGGCAACAGTTATGCGCCTATCGCACTTAAGGCCGACTGGCACCATGATTTATGTATTCTTAAATTTGATGACTTACCACTAAGGCCGTTTGAGTTTGGTGAAAGTGCAATCAAAACCGTGGTG
>JBEDKX010000233.1:385-2916 GCA_041171965.1 Pseudomonadota bacterium
TTAGCGTTAAGTTTTTCTGGTAATTCGCCGCGGCCGGTAGAATCTTTTGGCACAGTAAAAGCGCTCATTCCACTCGATGATGGTTTGCTAATTCGCACCACCGCCGGCTTTAGGATGGGCGCTAGCGGTGGCGCATTATTAGATTACCAAGGTAAGTTAGTTGGCTTTACCACTTTCAAAAGCCCAGGTAGGCAAGCCAATTACTATAGTTTGCCAGTCGAATGGGTGTCAAAATTATTAGACCAACCAGACATTTCGCTAACGACGCAAACAGAACATCCTTTTTGGGATGTCGCAGAAAAAGACCGGCCATTTTTTATGCAGGCGGTTCAACCAACTCAAACTCAGGCTTGGTCTACCTTAGAAATAATTTCAAAAGCTTGGGTAAATGTCGAAAAAGACAATCCAGAAGCTTGGCTAAGTTTAGGCATAGCACAAGGCGGTCTGCTGGAATTAGAAAAAGCGAAAAATTCGTTTAACAAAGTATTAGCGCTAGCGCCCAAACATTCCAGTGCCTATTACCAACTAGGAGTAATTGCGATGGCACAAAGTGATGTTGTAGAAGCGAACAAAATTGGTAAAAATCTTGAGGCAATAGACCCGGATTTTGCAGAAGATTACAAAATAGATCTAGGCCTTATAGCAAAGCCCGCTCCATAATGATTGCATTTTTATGCGCTATTAAACGCAATCGCAACTAGAAGCCAACAACCTTGTTAAATTAAAATTTGATGCTTTGTCTGAAAATTCGCTAGCAGAATTTTTTGGTATATCAGTACCTAGCAATTTCACATTGTTTTGCGTTGAAGCGTTTTGTACTGAAATTGCTGTTATTGAATGGTGGATATCTTGATTAATCGAATTCGCTTGCGATTGTACCGTAAGCGATAACGGTGCTGTTGCAACATGCATATTGAGTTCCTTGTGGGATTTAAGTAAGTAGTTGAAATTTTGTTTAACTAATTTTATGACCCCAATTTGATTTAAAAAATCCCTCAAAACGCTAGTGAATAGCATTAATTTTCTAGTCTGTTAAGTTTCCACTAAGCAATCACTCAAATGCAGCAAGCTAATTTTCAGATGACAAATAAATAAACGATATAAGGTTTGCTAAGCCCACTACTAATTTCGTAAAATGATGTTTTAAACGCACGTGTCTTTTGCGACGCAAGCTATCATGCAAATTAGCATTCAATCAACGCATTCAACCTACCATGCAGCTTATTATTAACGGAAAATCTAGAGATTTCGACTCAGCTGGTTTCAGTGTGGCGCATTTAGTCAGCACGCTAGCATTAGAAGGTAAAAGGCTGGCAATAGAGTGCAATGGAGAAATTGTGCCGCGTAGCCAATTTGCTGAAAAGCAATTGATGGATGGTGATAAGCTGGAGATTGTAGGCGCAGTTGGTGGCGGTTAGTCCGCTTTAAATTCTTGCTATCACTTTAACGCACTGATTAAATTTGCTATTCACAGACCTTGTTGTAGTCATAAAGAAGGATATAAAAGTTGTCAGACTTATTAAAAATTGCAGATAAAACCTATCATTCACGCTTATTGGTTGGTACTGGTAAATATCAAGACTTTGCTCAAACACGCGCTGCCATTGATGCCAGTGGCGCAGAAATTATCACAGTAGCCATACGTCGCACTAATATTGGTCAAAATGCTGGCGAGCCGTCTCTACTAGATTACCTACCGCCAGAAGAATTCACTTATTTGCCAAATACCGCTGGTTGTTATTCAGCTGATGATGCGGTGCGCACTTTACGCTTAGCGCGCGAACTACTGGATGGCCATAAATTAGTAAAATTAGAAGTATTGGGCGATCCAAATACGCTATACCCAAACATGATAGAAACCATTGCCGCCGCCAAAGTATTAGTGAAAGATGGCTTTGATGTGATGGTTTATTGCTCGGACGATCCTATTATGGCTAAACAGCTAGAAGAAATTGGTTGTTGCGCCGTCATGCCATTAGCCTCATTAATCGGTTCTGGTATGGGCATTTTAAATCCTTGGAACTTACAAATTATTATCGCCAACGCCAATATTCCAGTGTTAGTAGATGCTGGCGTAGGAACAGCTTCTGATGCTGCAATCGCCATGGAATTAGGTTGCCAAGGCATCCTGATGAATACCGCAATCGCCGGTGCGCGCGACCCCATTCGCATGGCGCGGGCCATGAAGCTGGCCATTGAAGCGGGCCGCGAAGCCTACCTTGCCGGTCGCATACCGAAGCGCTTTGCCGCGTCCCCTTCTTCACCGATGGCAGGTCGCGCAACATGATTCAGCGTCGTCCCTGCGTGCTGGTATTTGCAGGGCTGGACCCCAGTGGCGGCGCCGGCATACAGGCCGACATTGAAGCGATTGCTGCGATGGGCGCCCATGCGCTGCCCATCGTCACCTCGCTCACGGTGCAGGACAATGACCGCGTATTCTCCGTACATGCAGTCGACGCCGCCATCGTGCGCCAGCAGGCGCAAGCCTTGATGGCCAAGCTGTCGATTGCCGCCATCAAGATCGGCATCGT
>JBEDKX010000234.1:0-2530 GCA_041171965.1 Pseudomonadota bacterium
CACTTATACTGGCATTAACTACTTGGTAACGATGATTTTTGTCGTTAAGCTTATTTTGCAGTAATGTTGGCCAGCCTTGTTGTTGTGATACGCCATACACGGCCGATAAACTATCGCCATAAATGAGAATTTTAGGATTATCTGCCATGGCAGGCAAACAGAATGCAACGAAATAGAAACCTAATAGCCTAAGCGATAGGCATTTAAACCTTAATAAAAAGCGAAAATACATTGATGCAACAACCTCCAGTTTTTAAAGTGCCAGTTATCCAAGCACCGGTTATCCAAGCACAAGATATTCATTACAATTTCACCAGCCATGATAACCAAATTCGCATATTGGCAGGATTAAATTTAAGCATTACTGCCGGCGAACAGGTGGCCATTATTGGCAGTTCAGGCTCAGGAAAATCCACGCTATTGAGTCTTCTGGCGGGCTTAGATATACCCACTAGTGGCAGCGTTCAAATTAATAATAGCCCGTTTAGTAGTCTAGATGAAGATGGTAGGGCGGCGGTGCGTGCGTCCACAATGGGTTTTGTATTTCAATCTTTTCAGTTGTTGCCATCGCTCACTGCGCTGGAAAATGTGATGTTGCCGCTACAATTAAAAAATCAGCCCAACGCTAAAGCCTTAAGTTTAGAGGCGTTAAATAAAGTTGGTTTGAGTGCGCGTGTACAACATTATCCCAAACAACTTTCTGGCGGTGAGCAGCAACGTGTGGCCATTGCCCGCGCCTTTGCAACTCAACCGGCCATTTTGTTTGCCGATGAACTTACTGGTAATTTGGATAACAGTACTGGCCAAATGATTGTTGAGCTGCTGTTTAAGATGAATGCGGAAGCCGGTACCACGCTAGTGTTAGTCACGCATGATATTCAATTAGCGCATCGTTGCCAGCGCCAGTTAAGGTTGGAGAATGGCGTATTGACTGAGCTTACTAAAGTGACTGAATCAGCCACGTTGCCTAAGCCATGAACTTATCCTTTAGATTAGCTTGGACGCAAACTTTAAGCCTGTGGCGTGCAGGCGCTTTACGCGTATTAGTGTTTGCTCTAGTGTTGGCCGTTAGTGCAATTACAGCTGTGGGCTTTTTTACTCAACGTGTAGAAACCGCGCTTAATCAGCAGGGTGGCTTATTGCTGGGTGGCGATATTGCTTTGCTATCGGATCATGTGATCGACGAAAAATTTGAAAAAAATGCTGTTTCACTAGGCATAAATACTGTCAAAACCTATGAATTTGTCAGTATGGTAGTCTTTGGTGAAACCAGTCAACTGGCTGAAATCAAAGCGGTTGGGCAAGATTTTCCACTACGCGGTGATCTTACTACAGGTCAAACGATTAATGAAACTGGTCAAGTTGTTAAGTCTGCGCCTAAGCTTGGTGAGGCTTGGTTGGAGCCAAGACTGGCCACATTATTAAATCTAAAAATTGGTGATGTGCTAGAAGTGGGCGAGCGAAAATTACGTATAAGCGCAATTTTGCTGCATGAACCTTCTCGCGGTGGCGATATGTTTAGCTTTGCGCCACGCTTAATGATTAATACCGCTGATTTACCTGCCACTAAGCTTATTCAGACTGGTAGCCGTGTTAAATATCAACTTTTACTGGCGGCTGATCCGCAAATAATAAGCCGCTATTTTGCACAGACTAAGCCGCAATTAGGCCCGGGTGAAAAAATAGAGGACGTACGCAATGCACGCCCGGAAATTAAACTGGCATTAGACAAGGCGCAGCAATTTTTAGGTTTATCAGCCATGGTGAGCGTTATTTTAGCCATGGTGGCAATGCTGCTTTCTAGTTTACCTTACATCAAACAAAGCCTAGATACGGTTGCCTTGATGCGTTGTTTTGGCGCTTCTAAAAACACTGTGCTTCAGGTGCTAGCGATACAAACACTGCTGATTGCATTTTTTAGTGCCTTGTTTGGCGTTGCATTAGGTTTTATCGGCCAATTTGGTTTGGCGCAATTGGCTGGTAGCCTCTTTTTAGAGGTTTTACCGCCGGTTTCTGCCGCACCAATTTTTGTTGGCATGATTGCCAGCATTAGCATGATGTTCGCCGTGGTGTTGCCGCATGTCTGGCAAGTGCGTAATTTAACCGCTATGAATATTCTGCGTCGCGAAACACTAAAGCAAACCAGTGCTAACCAAGCTAAATTTTTGCCTGCAGCCTTGGTAATGTGCGGTATGGTTTTTTGGCAAGCGCGTGATGCAACACTGGCGTTTTCTACTATATTGGCTTTGTTATTACTGTGCATAGCCATTATTGTTTTTTCATATGTGCTGGTGAATTTAGTGAACCGGCTATTTAATTTATCTACAAAAAACCAATCGCTTAATGATGTAAAGCTCGGTGTACTAGGGCTTAAACGCAGGTTTGCCTTATCTACCGTGCAAATGATTGGTTTTAGCATGGGCTTAATGGTGCTGATATTGCTGGCCTTAATTCGAGGTGATTTAATTCGTAACTGGCAGGCTTCATTACCCTTAGACGCACCGAATCGTTTTGTGATTAATATACAGCC
>JBEDKX010000235.1:0-2527 GCA_041171965.1 Pseudomonadota bacterium
CAATTTACTGATGGCACAGGGCCAATATTTGGCGGCAAGCTATTTCCATTTGTATTTATCACTATTGCTTGTGGCGCGATTTCAGGTTTCCATGCACTTATTGCCTCAGGCACCACACCAAAATTATTAGCTAATGAACGTGATATTCGCATGATAGGCTACGGTGCGATGCTACTAGAAAGCTTTGTTGCGATTATGGCGATGATAGCCGCTACAGTGCTTGAGCCTGGCGTGTTTTTCGCCATCAACAGCCCAGCTGGTGTGGTCGGAAAAGACGCTATAGATGCCATTGCTAAAATCAATAGCTGGGGCTTTGCAGTGACGCTAGACCAAATGAATCAATTGGCTAAAGATATGGGTGAAAACAGTTTATTTGCCCGCACCGGCGGCGCACCTAGCCTAGCAGTCGGCATGGCAAGCATCTTCGGCAATGCTTTTGGCAAAAGCATGCTAGCGCTCTGGTACCATTTTGCCATTATGTTTGAAGCTATTTTCATACTCACTACGCTAGATGCTGGCACGCGTGTTGGTCGATTCATGTTGCAAGATATGCTAGGCAACATTTGGCCTAAAATTGGCCGAACTTCATGGATGCCATCTGTCATTTTCACGAGCAGCCTTGTTGTCGCGGGCTGGGGTTATTTCTTATATATTGGTGTCATTGATCCAAATGGTGGTGTGAATATTTTATGGCCTTTATTCGGCATTGCGAACCAAATGCTCGCTGCCATTGCCCTATGCGTAGCAACAGGAATTTTGGTTAAATCAGGCAAACTTAAATATGCTTGGATAACCGGTTTACCATTAGCTTGGTTAGTAATCGTCACATCAACCGCGGCATGGCAAAAGATTTTTAGTGATGACGTACGTGTAGGATTTTTTGCCGCGGCTAACGATTTAGCAACAAAACTTGCTACAGGTACCTTACCACCAGAAAAAGCAGCGGTAGCACCCCATTTAATATTCAATCAGCAGTTAGATGCTTATCTAACTATGTTTTTTGTAGTGGTGTTGTGGATAGTCATTTTTGATACAGCGCGCGTTACTCTGAGATATTTGACGGGTAA
Organism: Pseudomonadota bacterium; assembly: GCA_041171965.1. GTDB lineage: Bacteria > Pseudomonadota > Gammaproteobacteria > Burkholderiales > Methylophilaceae > Methylotenera. Next base: position 1,068 of record JBEDKX010000235.1, read on the forward strand.
ACCCTTATTACCACTAACAGAAGTTGCACACGAACCAAGCAGATTGGTAGAAGATTGGGTGAGAGATTAATGTTAAAAAGAATAAAACATTTGTGGCATATTTTGCGCAGACTGACGGGCGATGATGCCTACGACATTTATTTAAAACATCACATGGAGTTTCACGATTCTAGCTTAGATGCGACAGCAGCATTATCAAGAAAAGAGTTTTTTAAGTTATGGCAAGATAGTAAATGGAAAGGAATTAAACGTTGTTGCTAAAAGAAGATTCAGCAGAGAAATCATTCACAGAGAGTGATATTTCGCGCATTATTGAGATGGCTTGGGAAGATAGAACGGCATTCGAAGCCATTGAGCATCAATTTGGAGTAAACCAAGACGGCGTAATTAAGATTATGCGAGCCAACTTAAAACTAGGTTCTTTTAAGCTATGGCGTGAGCGTACGCATGGACAAAAAACTAAACATTTGAAACTAAGAAGCCCAGAAGTGAACCGACATAAAGCCAATCATCGCGTTAAGCAGTTTTAAAGATTTAGCCAAAGAATTCCATAAGTTTTAAAACTGCTTAATGTTAGAACTAGATTAATGAATGCGGCTAAATTTATTATTACTAGCAGCCCAAAACATCCAGAATCCCAGCAATATCATCGGCAAACTTAGCCACTGACCCATACTAAAACCCATAGAGAGCAAACCTAAATAGCTATCTGGTTCGCGAGTATATTCAGCCAAAAATCTGAAACCACCATAACCAATTAAAAATAGCGCGGATATTGCACCAGTTGCACGTGGCTTAGAAGCATAAATCCAAAGCGCTAGAAATAAAACTATGCCTTCCAAGCCGAACTCATAAAGCTGTGATGGATGGCGTAATAAGTTGTCTACTTTAGGAAAGACCATGCCGTATTCAGCATTCGTAACCCTACCCCAAAGTTCACCATTGATAAAGTTACCCATACGTCCAGCGCCCAACCCAATAGGAACAAGTGGTGCGACAAAATCCATAATGCTTAGCCACTTAAGATTATATTTACGGGCAAATATCCACATGGCCACCAAGACACCTAAGAAACCTCCGTGAAAACTCATGCCGCCCTGCCACACGGCTAAAATCTCTGCTGGGTGATGCACAAAATAATTCAATTGGTAAAACAGAACGTAGCCGATACGACCGCCTAAAATCACGCCTAAAGCACCAAAGAACAGCGCATCGTCAAGCATTGGAATCGTCCAACCATGCCAAGTGCGGTGGATAATTTGCCATTTTCCAAGCCCTAAAAAAGCAATAAAACCTGTTAGATACATTAATCCGTACCAATGAATACCATAGCTACCAATATGAACTGCGATAGGATCAAACTCAGGATGTACAAACATAAGTGCTGGTAGCCAATTTAGGTAATACAAGATTTTACCTAAGTTTAGTAAGCTATGGTTGAAGTAGCTAAGATAAAGGAC
>JBEDKX010000236.1:0-2729 GCA_041171965.1 Pseudomonadota bacterium
CTTATTCTTGCTGTACTTAAAGAGTTTGATGCTGAAGTTAGCGACCAAGCCAGCGTTGTTGCATCTATTAAAGAATTCTGTTTTGACCGCCTAAGCGTTAACTTGCGTGAACAAGGCGCAAGCCCACAAGAAGTCGATGCGGTACTGTCACTTAACCCAGAATTATTGAGCGAAATTCCACTACGTCTGGCGGCAGTGCGTGCCTTTGCCAGCTTAGCTGAAGCGCCAGCGCTAGCCGCAGCTAACAAGCGCGTAGGCAACATTCTAAAGAAAGTGGAAGACGAAGTAAAAACCGAAGTAAACACTAACTTATTAAAAGAGCCTGCCGAAATAGCGTTAAATGAAGCGCTTAGCCAAGTGAAACCTGTTGCAGATAGTGCATTTGAAAATGGCGATTATACGACTTCACTTAAATCACTCGCCGCCTTAAAAGCGCCAGTCGATGCGTTCTTTGATAACGTAATGGTGAATGCCGAAGATGTCGCACTTAAAGCCAACCGCCTAGGTTTACTGGCCACTTTACATCAAGCCATGAACCGCGTTGCAGATTTATCCAAGTTAGCAAGTTAAGTAAAATAGCTAGTTAGTCTGACAATCAAGGAAGCGCCATGAAATTAGTGATTTTAGATCGTGACGGTGTTATCAACCAAGATTCTGCCAATTTCATTAAAAATCCAAACGAGTGGATTCCGATTGCCGGCAGCCTAGAGGCGATTGCTTTACTGAATCAATCTGGCTTTAGAGTGGCGGTAGCGACCAATCAATCTGGCGTGAGTCGCGGCCTGTTTGACATGGTGACGCTCAATAGCATACACGACAAAATGCACCGCGAAGTTGCGCAATTAGGTGGCCGTATTGATGCTATATTTTACTGCCCACATTCAGCAGAAGAAAATTGCGATTGCCGTAAACCTAAGACTGGCATGATCAAGGAAATAGGCAAGCGCTTTTCAGTAGAGTTAAATCAAGTAGCCGCCGTGGGTGATGCTTTACGTGACTTACAAGCTTTTGAAAAAGCTGGCTGCCAGCCAATTTTAGTACTGACTGGCAAAGGTCAAGTGACGCTAGATGCTTCTAAAAATGCAGATCAAGCCTTACCTGCCAACACTTGGATATGCGCTGACTTAAGCGAAGCTGTGCAACGTATTATTGCCCAAGATGATAGAAACAATTAAGCCGCTTGAGACAACAAGTCATCCAATATTAAACCTACACTAAATCCATGCTAACGCTACGCTCTCTTATTTTCACCATAGGCCAATGGCTATTTACGCCAATTTTTTCATTATTAGCGCTATTGACCTTCCCATTTTCGCGCATCAAACGCAATCAAATTATTAGCTTATGGGCTCGCAGCATGCTTTGGTGGCTACGCATCACCTGTAACATTAGCTACGTGATAAAGGGCCTAGAAAACATCCCAACTACGCCTTGCGTGATTCTAGCTAAACATCAATCAGCTTGGGAAACACTGGCGTTTCAACTGATATTTCCTGCACAAGTCTATGTAATGAAGCGCGAGTTATTATGGATACCATTTTTTGGCTGGGGATTAGCCATGACTTCGCCTATTGCCATTAACCGCAGCGCTGGGCGTGAAGCGTTAAAGCAATTAGTGAAGCTAGGAAAAGAGCGTTTGGCCAGCGGCTTATGGGTAGTGGTTTTTCCTGAAGGCACACGCATTGCCCCGCATAAAAAGAGTAAATTCCACATTGGCGGCGCTTGGCTTGCCAGCGGGACAAAAGCCATCGCCTTACCTGTAGCGCATAATGCTGGCCTGCATTGGGCTAAAAATACCATGCTAAAACGCCCGGGCGTGATTACCGTCAGCATTGGTCAGCCTATCGATTGTAGTCACTTAAAGCCCGATGCGGTGAATACGCAAGTTGAGGCTTGGATTAACGCTGAAACGGTTTTGCTAGGCGCATAGTTAAAGCCGACAACGCATGACGCACACGCTTATTTTACCCTCTGGCGATGCAATACATTATCAGCTAGAACGCCGCACTAGGCGCACCGTTGGACTAAAAATCAGCGCAACCGGCTTAATTATTCACGCCCCTAAGCGTATTAGCCAAGCGCATCTTGAAAGTATTCTGCTGCTAAAAGCTGATTGGATACTTAAAAAACTAGAGGCGAGAATTGCCAACCAAGTTCCCGCTTTGCAATGGCAGGACAGCGAGCAGTTGTTTTTTTTAGGCAATCAAATTACCTTAGCGCTTAGTTTTGATAACCGCTCACGGGCCGTTGAATATGAATTTGGTTTACTACAATTAGCCATGCCAAATCATGAGGATGCAACAGCCGTAGAACGAAAAGTTGTGCAATGGTATAAAAAACAGGCGCTGACAGACTTTGCGCGGCGATTGGAAATATTTTCCAATAAATTAGGCGTGAGTTTTACTTCGCTAACTTTATCCAATGCAAAATCACGCTGGGGTAGCTGCAATAATCGAAAAGAGATTCGGCTTAATTGGCGCCTACTGCAAGCGCCACCGCATATTATCAATTAATTATGTGGTTTGCCATGAGCTAGCGCATCTTATTGAAATGAACCATTCAGCCAAATTTTGGGCAGTAGTCGCCAGTATTTATCAGATTATAAACTGGCAGAAAAAGAGCTTAAAGCTTGGTCGCCTAAATTACATCTCATGTAAAAAACTTTATAGCACTGACTTAATGTCATTTGCCATATCTTGCGGCTTTTCGCCATAATCTATATACAGCCT
>JBEDKX010000237.1:0-2505 GCA_041171965.1 Pseudomonadota bacterium
AGGTTACAATCGAATACCATTAGTCTTAGAGACTTTTGCCGATCTAGATACACCATTGTCGCTGTATCTCAAGTTAGCCAGTCAACCTTTTTCATATTTACTAGAATCAGTGCAAGGCGGCGAGCGCTTTGGTCGCTACTCCATTATTGGCTTGCCAGCAAAAACCCGTATCGTCGCTTACGGCAATAAAGTACAAGTGCTTGAAGGCGAAGCCGTACTTGAATCTGCGGAAAACACCAACCCACTAGACTTTGTGAAAAGCTTTCAAGCGCGTTTTAAAACGCCACCACCATCTCTCATATCAAACCAAGACTTACCTCGTTTTACTGGCGGACTAGCTGGTTATTTTGGTTACGAAACTGTACGCTACATTGAAAAGCGCTTAGCCAATGCGCAAAAACCAGATGCCATTAATGTGCCAGATGTGCTGCTAATGGTATCTGAAGAAATTGCCGTGGTGGATAATTTAAGCGGCAAGCTTTATTTTATTGTGTACGCGAATCCTGATAATGCCGGTGCGTATGAAAACGCACTAGATCGCTTAAATGATTTAGTCAAAATGTTACGCAAAACCGTCGCGATTCCAGAAGCTATTGCTTGTGAAAGCTCTGTGGCGGTTTCTGAATTTGGCGAAGAAAATTTTAAAACGGCCGTAAAACGCGCGCAGCAATATATTTTAGACGGCGACATTATGCAGGTAGTACTTTCACAGCGTATGTCACAAAAATTTACTGCGCCACCGTTAAGTTTATATCGCGCTTTACGTAGTCTAAACCCGTCGCCATATATGTTTTATTACGACATGGGCGATCATCATGTGGTGGGCGCTTCGCCAGAGATTTTAGTGCGGCTGGAAAATGGCACGGTAACCGCTAGGCCAATTGCCGGTACGCGGCCGCGAGGTAGAACGCGTGAACAAGATTTGGCGCTGGCGGTAGAGTTGTTGGCCGACCCAAAAGAGCGTGCAGAACATGTGCAATTGATGGATTTAGGGCGTAATGATGTTGGCCGTGTCGCACAAACTGGCACCGTTAAAGTGACTGATAATATGATGATAGAGCGCTATTCGCATGTGATGCATATAGTGAGCAATGTTGAAGGCAAACTTAAAGCTGGGATGGATGCAATCGACGTGATTAAAGCGACATTCCCGGCCGGCACAGTGAGCGGCGCACCTAAAGTACGCGCGATGGAAATTATTGATGAGCTGGAACCTAGCAAGCGCGGCATTTACGCAGGCGCAGTAGGCTACTTAGGTTTTAATGGCGATATGGACGTAGCGATTGCCATTAGAACTGGTGTGATTAAAAATAATATGCTTTATGTGCAAGCAGGCGCTGGTATCGTGGCTGATTCTGTGCCGCAAAGCGAATGGGATGAAACCCAAAACAAAGCTAAAGCCGTGCTTAGGGCGGCTGAATTGGTGCAAGCTGGTTTAGATTTGAGCGTGGATTTGAACTTAGCCGCTACACCGAAAGCAGGATATTAATATGTTACTTATGATAGATAACTACGATTCTTTCACTTACAACTTGGTGCAATATTTAGGCGAGCTAGGCCAAGAAGTGCTGGTGTATCGTAACGATGAAATTGATTTAGCCAAAGTGGCTGAACTCAAACCTGACCATATTGTGATTTCGCCTGGCCCATGTACACCAAACGAAGCTGGCATTAGCGTGCCACTGATTAAAGAATTCGCCGGAAAAATTCCCTTACTGGGCGTGTGTTTAGGCCATCAAAGTATAGGTCAAGCTTTTGGTGGGCGTATTATTAAAGCTAAAACCTTAATGCATGGCAAAACATCATTGATTTACCATCACAATATTGGCGTGTTTAGAGATTTGCCTAATCCCTATACCGCCACGCGTTACCATTCATTGGTGATAGAAAAAGAGACTTTACCAGAATGTTTAGAGATTACTGCCTGGACTGAAGATGGTGAAATTATGGGCGTTCGTCACAAAACCTTACGCGTTGAAGGCGTACAGTTTCACCCAGAATCCATTCTGACGGAATACGGCCATGAACTTCTGGATAACTTCCTGAAGGAAAAGTAATGAAGTTGACTTTCAAAGAAGCCTTGCAACACCTGCTGAACCACGATGACTTCACACATGCCCAAATGCTGGGAATTATGCGCATGATGATGTCTGGCGAGTTAACTGGCGTACAAATTTCCAGCCTGCTAATGGGCTTAAGAATGAAAGGCGAAACAGTCGATGAGATTGCTGCGGCCGCCGAGGTCATGCGTGATCTTTCGACCAAGGTCACCATTCACGACACCAGTCACCTGATTGATACTTGTGGGACTGGTGGGGATGGCATTCAGACCTTTAACGTATCAACCGCCTGCGCTTTTGTCGCAGCAGCAGCAGGTGCTCAAGTTGCCAAGCATGGCGGGCGCTCAGTGTCATCTACCTGTGGCAGTGCTGATGTGCTCGAAGCATTAGGTGTGAATGTCAATTTATCGCCAGAGCAAGTCGCAAAATGTGTAGACAATATTGG
>JBEDKX010000238.1:0-438 GCA_041171965.1 Pseudomonadota bacterium
GTTGTGCGCCGATAAAACGTGTGCTGATGAAAATCAGCAAGGCCATGCTTGTGGACAGTGCTCAAGCTGTAACTGGTTTAAAGACAATAGTCACCCAGATTTTCGGGTACTGAGTCCAGAGCAAGATGCAGATTCTGAAGATGAAGCTGCAGCAGCCAAAAAAACCAAAAAGAAAACACAAATATCTGTGGCTCAAATTCGAGCCTTAAGCGGATTTTTAAGCATGTCTAGCCACAGAAGTGGTGGTTTGCGCGTGGTGCTTATTTATCCGGCGGAGGCGCTAAATCCAATTGCAGCTAATGCACTTTTAAAAATGTTAGAAGAGCCAGCCGAAGGCGTTATTTTTGTTTTAGTCGCGCACCAATTACAACGCTTATTGCCTACCATTATTAGTCGTTGCCAAAAAATTAGCATGCCTATGCCAGATGAACACCAAGC
>JBEDKX010000238.1:454-2944 GCA_041171965.1 Pseudomonadota bacterium
GGTTAGACGAGCAGGGCGTAAAAAATGCAGCGCAGCAATTAGCTTATTTAGAAGGCTCGCCAATTAAAGTGTTTAATGAGCAATTGCAATTTGGCCAGCTCACTGAAATATGGCGGATGTTGGCTTTAGGCCGCAAGCTAGAACCCAGTATCGCAGCGTCTTGTTTGATTGCGAATTCGGTTGAAAATGGCGTAATTGCGCTACAGAAATGGATTTATGATATTGTTGCCATGAAATTTGGCAAGCAACCACGTTACCATATGCAGCAGGCCAATGCTTTGCAAGTGCTGGCTGATAAAGTAAACTTGAGTCGTCTGTTTGACTTGCAAAGAAAAGTAGACGAGTTGCGTAAACTGGCCTCGCATCCATTAAACCATGACTTACAAATGGAAAGCTTACTTGTTGATTATACGAAGATTTTTCACGCATAATTGTAGCTATTTTTAATAGCGCTTATGTTAAAAAGGTTATTTTTAGCTAGCTTTAGCTACACATTGAAAGCTTCTCACTACGCACACAGCTTGTAATTTTTGTTCACTTATTTAAGACCCATTATGCTTGTTGATTCTCACTGCCACCTGAATTTCCCTGAACTTCTCGCTAATTTACCGGCTATTAAGCAGTCTATGCAAGACAACGAAGTAGGGCATGCGCTGTGTATTTCGGTAACGCTACCAGACTTTCCGCAAGTTTTGGCGCTGGCTGAAAATAACGATAATTTTTATGCCTCAGTCGGCGTGCATCCAGATTATGAAAATATAGAAGAGCCGACGGTAGAAGGTTTATTAGCGCTGGCTAATCATCCTAAAGTAGTTGCCATTGGTGAAACTGGCCTAGATTATTTTAGGCTTACAGGCGATTTAGAATGGCAACGCACACGCTTTCGTACGCATATTCGTGCCGCTATTGCTTGTGGAAAACCTTTAGTGATTCATACCCGCAGTGCCGCAGAAGATACGCTACGTATTATGCGTGAGGAAAACGCGCAACAAGTGGGTGGCGTTATGCATTGTTTTACCGAAAATCTAGATGTGGCCATGCAAGCGATTGCGCTTGGTTTTTATATATCATTTTCTGGCATCGTTACTTTTAAGAATGCACAGTCAATTAAAGATGTTGCAAAACAAGTGCCATTAAACAGAATGCTGATTGAAACAGATTCACCGTATTTAGCACCCATTCCATACCGTGGTAAAACTAATCAGCCTAGTTATGTCAAACATGTTGCTGAGGAAATTGCTCAATTACGCGGTATTTCTTTTGAAGAAATCTCTGCTGTGACTACTGAAAATTTCTTTCGATTATTTAAATATGCGCGAGCATAAGTATTCATTACTTTTTGACATACGCTAATACAAAACAAGGCACTACATGCAACTAACAATGTTAGGCGTAGGTTCAAGCGCAGGAACGCCCATGCTAGGTTGCAAGTGTGCGGCCTGCATTTCTAGCGACCCGCGTAATAACCGAACCCGCTGTTCTAGCTTAATCACGCTTGATAACGGAAAAATTATATTAATTGATACTGGCCCAGATCTACGTAATCAATCATTAAGGGAAGGGCTCACGCGCATAGATGCTGTACTTTATACGCATACGCACGCGGATCATTTACATGGTATCGATGATTTACGTGGTTTTTGTCAGCTACAGCGTAGCCAAATACCATTGTTTGGTAGTGCGGAAGCAATGGCACATATTAAAGATAAATTTGGCTATACCTTGCGTGAAGCCAGTAACTTCTGGGATTTACCAGTCCTCAAAATTAACCCAGTGAGCGGCCCATTTGAGCTTTTTGATCATACAATTATGCCCATTCCGCTAAAGCATGGTAATAGTGAAATTTATGGTTATCGTATAGGTGATATTGCCTATTTGACCGATGTATCTTCTATTCCAGACTGCTCACTTGCACTATTAAAAGGCCTAAAGCTGCTACTTTTAGATTGCTTACGCTATACGACGCACTATACGCACATAAATTTGGAACAAAGTTTGCAGTATGCTAGTCAGATAGATGCTGAAACAACTTATTTGATTCATATGACGCATGAACTTGAGTATATGGAGTTAACAACAAAGTTACCTGATGGTGTTTATGTTGGTTATGACGGCTTGAAAATAACGGTTGATTAAACTTTTAATTACTATCAATTGGCTGGATTAACGGATTAAGCTTATTGATTAAAGTTGATGTATTTTCCTGCTTAATACAAAAATATGATCAGGTAGGTTAATTCAAAATTTTACGCATAGGCTTATTTTGCGTAAAATGAGATAATGTAACTGTCAGTTGGAGATACTAATATAATGCAATTTAATATAAATGTGACCATGAAAAAAACTATGAATAAATCTATACAAAAAATTGGCTTAGCTATCACTGCCGCAATACTTTTAACCGTTGCTTTTACTGAAGCTAATGCGGCGCCTTTAAATAAAAAATCATACACATGGCTTTCTGAGAAACCCTTTGTCATTGCCTTGATA
>JBEDKX010000239.1:0-4650 GCA_041171965.1 Pseudomonadota bacterium
TAGTGGCGAAGACCATATGCCCTGTTTCTGCGGCGGTCAACGCAAGTCTTATGGTCTCAAGGTCGCGCAATTCTCCGACTAATATCACATCAGGATCTTCACGCAACGCTGAGCGCAAAGCATTGTTAAATGAAAGCGTATGCGAGCCTACCTCGCGCTGGTTAATCAAAGATTTTTTAGAAGTATGTACAAATTCAATCGGATCTTCAATCGTTAGAATATGGCCAGATTCTTTATCGTTAATATAATCGATCATTGCCGCTAATGTGGTGGATTTTCCTGAACCGGTAGGCCCTGTAACCAAACATAATCCGCGTGGCGTATCAGCAATTTGTTTAAATATGGCAGGGCAATTTAATTGCTCTAGCGATAATATTTCGTGAGGAATAGTACGAAAAACCGCACCAGCACCTCGATTATGATTAAAGGCATTGACTCGAAAACGCGCCACATTAGGAATTTCAAATGAAAAGTCGCACTCCATGGTCTTTTCATACACATCACTTTGCTCGTCACTCATAATAGCGTAGATCATATTGAGCACTTCACTATGTGTCAGAGCCGGTAGATTAACGTGACGAATGTCGCCATGCGCTCGTATCATCGGCGATAAACCAGCAGAAAGATGTAAGTCTGAAGCTTTATTTTTAACTGCAAATGCAAGTAATTCTGAAATATCCAAAGCATGCTCCTGTTATAATTTATGACATGAGTTAAATACCATCGTTATATAGCTGGGACTGTTTTCAATGCCGCATGCAGTTTTTCTTTCATACAGTTTTTCTTGAACGAGATTGACTACGTCTATATATTGCAAAGAGATATGTATTAAGTGTTATACCTTAATTACAAAAATTTAATATCAAAATGATTAACAAAAAAACAATCTATACACTTTGATTAAATTAAGTTTAAAGAACTATGCCCACCATTAGCCATCGCTTACAACATATTTTAGCTAACATTCAATTAGCTAAACAGACTGCACAATACCCGCAGACCGTCAGCTTGCTTGCCGTGAGCAAAGCTCAACCAGCGCAATCTGTACGTGAGGCGTTTGCTGCTGGCCAAATAATGTTTGGTGAAAACTATCTACAAGAGGCCCTAGAAAAACAGGCTCAACTTATTGATCTGCCAATTGAATGGCATTTTATTGGGCCTATACAAAGCAATAAAACTCAGTTAATTGCTCAGAACTTTGCCTGGGTGCATAGCGTAGATAGACTCAAAATAGCACAGCGCTTAAATGATGCGCGTCCCGCAACCTTACCTCCATTACAAGTTTGCCTGCAGCTCAATGTGAGCAATGAAGAGAGTAAGAGCGGTGTCGCCCAACTTGAGTTAGAAACGCTCGCCAAGGCATTTTCTAATCTGCCCAGATTGAAATTACGTGGCCTCATGGCCATTCCAGCACCTACTAGCGATGAGAATAAACAGCGGGCACAATTCAAACAAGTGCGAGAATGTTATGATGTATTGCTGGCAAAAGGATTTGCGCTAGACACCTTATCCATCGGCATGTCAGACGATTACTTGATAGCCATTGAACAAGGTTCAACAATCGTGAGAATTGGTTCAGCCTTGTTTGGTGCAAGAAAGTAAATAATTGCCAAGAAAAATTAAAGTACTCTCAAAATAATTAAGCAAAGTAATCAAGCAAAGTAATTAAGCAAAAAATAAACGTCGTTTAATATTAAAACAGGATTATCAGCAAATGAAGATTAGCTTTATTGGTGGCGGAAACATGGCTAAAGCCATTATCGGCGGCCTAAAAAACAATGGCTTTAATACTGAGAAAATCACAGTAATAGAGCTTGATGCGGAAAAACGCGTGCAACTTAGCAAAGAATTTAGCGTGCAAACAAGTGCTGATTATCTTGTTGTGAGCAACACCGACGTTATCATTTTAGCGGTTAAGCCGCAGCAATTACGTGAAGTATGCAGCTTGTTACTACCAATATTGAGTACTCAACTAGTCATTTCTATTGCAGCTGGCATTAGAAGCCAAGATATTTCTCGCTGGTTAGATGGTTATAAATCCATCGTGCGTGTAATGCCAAACACGCCGGCACAAATTCAAGCTGGCGTTTCTGCACTTTATGCAGATGCAAGCCTCAGCCAAGTACAACGTGACAGCGCAGCTACCATTATGATGGCAGTTGGAAAAATACTGTGGTTAGACGATGAAGCTAAAATGGATGCTGTAACTGCAATATCTGGCAGTGGCCCAGCTTATGTTTTTTATCTAATCGAAGCTTTACAAGATGCGGCAGTCGGCCTTGGACTTAAAGCTGAAGATGCGCGTATGCTCGCCTTGCAAACATTTGCCGGCGCCAGCTTATTGGCAGCACAAAGTAATGAAGATATCCAAACGCTACGTGCGCAGGTGACGTCAAAAGGCGGCACCACAGAGCAAGGCATTCTCGCTTTGGAGGCATTATGAGCGCGGCTAAAGCGGCCGCGGAGAAGTCTGTCTTATTGGGCGATCAACTTGGTGCATAAAAAACTATGCTATTGCGGGTGCTTGATTATTAATTTTTGGTGGAATAATTAAATGTTAGATAACGCTATTTTGTTTTTACTACAAACCGTGCTTGGGCTATTCACGCTAGCATTTTTGTTGCGCTTTTATTTTCAACTGACAAAAGTGTCTTTTCAAAATCAAGCTGCCCAAGCCATTGTTACGCTGACAAATTTTGCAGTAAAGCCAATGCGGCGATTAATGATGCTAGTAGGCAATTTCGGCATACCAAAAATAGATATTTCCACCCTATTGCTAGCCTATATCACACAGTTTATTCTTACCATTGCTACTTTATGGTTAAAAGGCTTTCCCTTATTAATCGTTGGCAATAGCATCTGGACAACCATTCTAGCCGTGACACTCATTGGCATTATCAGCATGAGCATCACTATTTTCTTATATGCAGTGCTGATACAAGCCGTTTTAAGTTGGGTCAATCCACATACACCCATCGCGCCTATTTTAAATAAACTAACGGATCCGATATTGAGTGTACTGAGAAAAATCATTCCCGTCGCCGGCAATATAGACCTTAGTTCGCTGGCCTTTATTATTGTGGCGCAGCTTTTACTAGTTTCTATATTCATGCCATTGGAAAACAGCTTGTTAGCCAGTTTAATCAAATAGCCATAATACAAAACTTCACTAGCCCAAAACAAACAAGCTTACTGGAAATACTACATCAGGATAATATCAAAAGACCTTTGGTTATATTGTGCTTCTACCTGTAAGGAAATTGGCTTGCCAATAAAATCTGATAAATTCGCTAAGCTTTGTGACTCTTCATCCAGCAGCATATCAATCACTTTGGGTGCGGCCAGCACACGCAATTCACGCGCGTTAAACTGACGCGCTTCTCGCAACAATTCACGTAAAATTTCATAGCAAACCGTTTGTGCAGTTTTCTGCTCTCCTCGCCCCTGACAGGCTGAGCAAGGCTCACAGAGCACATGCGCTAAGCTCTCTCGCGTACGTTTGCGTGTCATCTCAACCAATCCTAGCGGCGTAAAGCCGTTTACACCGATGCGCGACCTATCGCTGGCGACAGCTTTTTGTAACTCCTCTAATACCGTAACACGCTGTGCATCTTCATCCATATCAATAAAATCAATAATAATAATACCGCCTAAATTTCTAAGGCGTAATTGGCGGGCAATGGTTTGCGCCGCTTCTAAATTGGTTTTAAAAATAGTGTCTGATAGATTTTTACCACTAACAAAACTACCAGTGTTCACATCAACGGTTGTGAGCGCTTCGGTTTGGTCAAATATCAAATAACCGCCAGATTTAAGCTCAACCTTGCGCGACATGGCTTTTTCAATTTCTTGTTCGATATTATATAAATCAAACAGCGGACGTTCGCCTTGATAATGGACTAATTTATCGAGCGCGGTAATCGCATATAAATTTGCAAAATCCACTAATTTTTGAAAGGTTTCACTTGAATCGATACGTACGACTTCAGTGCCAGCACAAACCACATCACGCAAGACGCGCATTGGTAAACTTAAATCTTGAAATATCAACGAGCGCTCAGGCACCGTGGTACTTTTTGCACGAATATGCGCCCAAGTCTTAGTTAAATAATCAATGTCTGCCAGCAGTTCTTCATCGGTAGCGGTTTCAGACATCGTTCTTATAATGTAGCCGCCTACTCTATTTTCTGGCAGCAGGCCTATCAAGCGCGCTCTTAGCAACTCGCGCTCAGATTCTTGCTCGATACGCTGTGAGACGCCGATATGATCTTGCTGTGGCAAATAAACCAAGAAGCGACCAGCGATACTAATGTGCGTGGTAAGCCGCGCACCTTTAGTACCAATCGGCTCTTTAATCACCTGCACCATTAACGACTGACCTTCATGCAACACACTCTGAATCGGCAGTTGTGCCTCTGAATCACCACATTCCAGCACATCGCCAGCGTGTAAAAATGCCGCACGCTGCAAACCCATTTCAACAAAAGCGGATTGCATGCCTGGTAATACGCGGCAAACCACACCGCGATAGACATTACCGACCAAACCTAATGATGAGCTACGCTCGATTTGCAATTCCTGCACCACGCCATTTTCAATAATAGCAATACGCGTCTCTTGCGGCGTTACATTAATTAATATCTCTTCACT
>JBEDKX010000240.1:0-4792 GCA_041171965.1 Pseudomonadota bacterium
CCCGCGTTTGCCAATTGGGCTAAACGGAGCTTGCACGCACATAAAACAGCGGGTTACCGCGCAGTCACGCTATCACTCAAACCACATGGCAAAGCGCCTGGCGATGCGAGCAGTGAGCAAATGCATGTGGTGGCAGATTTAGCTGAACAATATAGTTTTGGCGAATTACGCGTTTCACATGAACAAAATCTGATTTTAGCTGATGTAAAACTAAGCGACTTATTTGCCGTTTGGGAAAAAGCGCGCGCTAATGGTTTAGCAACACCCAATATTGGTTTACTGACAGACATTATCTGTTGTCCAGGTGGCGACTTTTGTTCATTAGCCAATGCCAAAAGTATCCCGATTGCAGAAGCGATTCAAATGCAATTTGATAATTTGGATTACCTACATGACATCGGCGATATTGAATTGAATATTTCAGGTTGTATGAATGCTTGCGGTCACCATCACATCGGTCACATTGGCATTTTGGGTGTAGATAAGGATGGTTCTGAATGGTATCAAGTGTCAATTGGCGGTAGCCAAGGCAATAACGCTAGCATTGGTAGCGTTATTGGGCCTTCGTTCTCGGCCGAAGAAATGCCTAGCGTAGTGCAAAAACTAATTGACGTTTACATTAAAGAACGTACACCAGAAGAGTTATTTATCGATACGGCGCGCCGCTTAGGTGTTGCACCGTTCAAAGCTTATGTTTACGCTAAAGACGAGGTTACAGCATGAGTCAGCTCATTAAATTAAATGATAACGTAGCTGGCATTGCTGAAAACCAATGGACGGTTGTGCAGTTACCGCCAACCTTGGTAGAAGCACGCAAACAAGCCGGAAAAGTGGTGTTATTTAAGCTCACAGGCGAAAAAACCGTTTCAGAAGAACAGCTTAGCGGTACCGTTATTCCAGAATCAGGCAAAGTGATAGTGCCACTCAGCGTGTTTATTGCACGAAAAGCACAATTGCAAGCGCGTATTAACGCTGGTGAAATCGGTGTTTGGGTAGATACGCATGAAGTATTGACTGATTTGGTTGAGCATCAAGCAGATTTGAACCAATTGCCGATTATTGCTGTGCATGTAGAACGCTTTGCTGATGGTCGCAACTTTACCTTAGGCGTATTGCTACGCACTCGCTACGGCTTTAAAAATGAACTACGTGCCATTGGTGATGTATTGCGTGACCAATTATTTTTCCTTAAACGTAGTGGCTTTGAGAGCTATTTGATTCGCGCAGATAGAAATGCACAAGAAGCGATGTTGAGCTTAAAAGACTTTAGCGCACCGTATCAAGGTGCTGTTGATGAGCCTCGCCCGGCTTTTTTGCGCTACAACAGAGTGGCTTAAAGAGCGCTTAACTATGTCAAATAAAATATATGTCAGATAAAACGACTTCAGCATCAGGTTTAGTTTCAAGCTTGCGCCCCGCTGCCAGCAATCCGGCTACATCGCCAGAGCTAACCGCAAGCTTACAAGCGTCTGTTAATCAAAAACACGCCAGTGTGATTAGCCGCCTAAGTGATGCGATTAAAGAGCTAGGTAATCAGCATGAAATCACCTTTGCCAACAGCATGGGTGCTGAAGATATGGTGCTGACTGATATAATTATGCGCGAGTCATTAGCCATTGAGATTTTTTCATTAGATACCGGCCGCTTACCTGTTGAAACCTATGATTTAATCGCAGCGACTGAAAAAACTTATAACACTAAGCTCAAGGTATTTTTTCCACAGGCTGAAGCGGTAGAAACTTACGTCAGATTTAACGGCATTAATGCATTTTATGAAAGTATAGATTTACGTAAATCATGCTGTTTTATGCGTAAAGTAGAGCCGTTACAACGTGCGCTTAAAGGTAAAAAAGCTTGGATTACCGGCATGCGTGCTGAACAATCTAGCACCCGTGTTGATTTACCATTTCGTCAGTTTGATGAAGGTAATAAGCTAGAAAAATTCAACCCATTAAGCGATTGGACAGAACAAGAAATTTGGGCTTATATCCGCATGCATGCGGTGCCATATAACAAACTGCATGATCAGTTTTATCCAAGCATCGGTTGTGCACCTTGCACACGCCCGATTGCCATGGGTGAAGATATTCGCGCTGGCCGCTGGTGGTGGGAAGACCCGCTAAACAAAGAATGTGGCTTGCATGTAAAGAAATAATGTTAGCTAGTAATTTTAAGCAGTAAAAGTAACCGGGAAATATAGCGCTATACACAAGACTACTCATAGACTTTTACTCTAGATTTTGTCATCCAGACGAAAGTCGGGATCCAGCCACGCGTTTGTGAACACGCCCAGTATTGCCGCTATTTTGGTAAGAACGTCACTGGATCCCGACCTTCGTCGGGATGACGAGATTTAAAATTTTTGAATAGATTCTTGTATCGTGCAAAGATCACAAATACTAGTAAATAAGTAAATAAGTAAATAAGTAAATAAGTAAAAATTGATTTTAAACTGAAAAAATTATGACAACTAAACAAGAAAATACTCGCCAGCCTCTCTCGCATTTAGACTGGCTGGAATCAGAAGCAATCTACATACTACGTGAAGTCGCTGGGCAATGCTAGCCGAAAAAGCCTTCAGACCGGGCCGCTTTCCATTCCCACTAATGCACATTGATACTGGCCACAATTATAAAGAAGTGATTGATTTCCGTGATCAACGTGCTGCGGAATTAGGCGAGCGCCTCATTGTGCGTAATGTAGAAGATTCAATGAAACGCGGCACCGTAGTACTTAAATCAGCCGATGAATCACGCAATAAACATCAATCTGTCACTTTGCTTGAGGCGATTGAAGAGTTTGGTTTTGATTGCTGTATCGGTGGCGCACGTCGCGACGAAGAAAAAGCCCGCGCTAAAGAACGCATCATGAGTTTCCGCGATGAATTTGGTCAATGGGATCCAAAAAACCAGCGTCCAGAATTGTGGAGCTTGTACAACGCACGCTCACATAAAGGTGAAAATATTCGTGCGTTTCCAATTTCGAACTGGACAGAAATGGACGTTTGGCAATATATCGAACGTGAGAATTTACAATTACCTAGCATTTACTTTGCCCATCAACGTGATGTGGTGATGCGTGGCGGTTCTATCGTGCCGGTGAATGTGCCTTTGGTCAATGGCGAAGTAGCTAACCCAGTTAAAGCCGGTGAAGAAATTATCAATATGCAAGTACGCTTTAGAACTGTGGGCGATATTAGCTGTACCGCACCGGTCATTTCTGACGCAGATGATGTGTCTAAAATTGTACTTGAAACGGCAACATCAACTATTACTGAACGCGGTGCAACTCGTCTAGATGACCAAACATCAGATGCATCAATGGAACAACGTAAGAAAGAAGGTTATTTCTAATGAGCAGCAGCCATACACAAACTATAGATTCACAGCATACAGCCAGCCTTTTACGCTTCATGACCTGCGGCAGCGTAGATGATGGGAAAAGTACACTGATCGGCCGCTTGTTGTTTGATACCAAAACCATTTTGGCAGATACACTGACGCAAATGACGCGCACTTCTGAAAAGCGCGGCTTAACTGCAGTTGATTTATCGTTGCTAACCGATGGCTTACAAGCGGAACGTGAGCAAGGCATCACTATTGATGTGGCTTATCGTTATTTCAGCACTGGCACACGTAAATACATTATTGCCGATGCGCCTGGCCATGAGCAATACACGCGAAATATGGTGACGGCCGCTTCTACCGCTAACTTAGCCATTATTTTGATTGATGCACGTAAAGGTGTATTGACACAAACACGTCGCCATTCCTATCTTGCCCATTTAGTGGGTATTCCACATATTGTGGTCGCGGTGAATAAGATGGATTTGGTGAATTATGACCAAGCGGTTTACGACAAAATTTGTGCGGATTATTTGGTGTTTGCCAATGAAATTGGACTAGCACAAAGTCAAATTGCGGCTGGCAACGATATTAGCTTTATTCCAATGTCAGCATTAAACGGCGACATGTTAGTGGATAGACTAGACAATATGCCTTGGTACACAGGCGACACAATGATTGAAATGCTAGAAGCGGCACCTTCAGCACACACCGAGCACAACGAGCCATTTAGATTTCCGGTGCAGTTTGTTTGCCGTCCACATGCATCAGACAATCCAGAATTGCATGACTTCCGTGGCTTTATGGGCCGTATCGAATCTGGCGAAATTACAGTGGGTGATGCAGTGACTGTGTTGCCTAACGGCTATCAATCAAAAGTCAAAGCTATTCAAATTGGTGATGCACAATTACAATCAGCCACTACCGAGCAAAGTATTACTTTACTGCTAGAAGACGAAATTGATACTTCTCGCGGAGATATGATTGTTAAAACTAGTGAGGCACAAGCACCAGTGAAACAAATAGATGCTTTTGTCTGCTGGCTATCAGAAACACCAATGTCGCCTGCCCGTACTTATGTGATTCGTCATACCACGCGTGAATCAAAGGCGAAAGTCGGCACGATACATTACAAAGTAGACGTGAATACGCTGGAAGAACAAGCAACGACTGATTTAAAAATGAATGACATTGCGCGGATTACTTTTAAACTTGCTCAGCCATTAATGGTGGATAGTTACAATAGCAATCGTGCTACCGGTGCATTTATTGTCATCGACGAAAGTAGTAACAACACTGTTGGCGCAGGCATGATTATTTAAGTTTTATTAATATGCGACTTTAAAGCTCATGTATTAATCATGTATTAAATCGCATATTAAATATAAGCAAAATCAATTAAAATACCCGATTAGAATTTTTAAGCTTTTTAAGGAATATAAATGACT
>JBEDKX010000241.1:0-3066 GCA_041171965.1 Pseudomonadota bacterium
CAAACGATTGATGCCGAAGTAAAACGTGGAACTGAAAAAATGATTTTGAAGATTACTTTTTAAACCTTGCAGAATTGACAAATTTGCGGTTCGATGAATTGCAAGTTTGTCAATTCTATCTAAAACACCGCCATGTCCTGGTAATAATTGGCTACTATCTTTCACACCAGCTTGACGCTTTAAGAGTGATTCAAATAAATCACCGACAATGCTTAACATTACTATTAACCATAAACCAATAATTTGCCATGGATTAATCTGTAAAAAATAACAAAGCATTGCTCCGTAAATCGTGACCCCAACAAAAGCCCCTGCGACGCCTTCCCAAGTTTTTCCTGGGCTGATTTCTACCGCTAATTTATGACGACCAAATCGCTTTCCAGCAAAATAGGCCGCACTATCTGCCAGCCAAACTGTTGCAAGAACGGCAAGTAACATCCAAGGACCGATGCGATGTAAGCCGACTAACGCGATCCATGTGGCTAGCAATAAAAACAAACCTAAGATGGCCATGATTAATTTATGGCTGATGACCCTTCTACTGATAAGCCAGATTGGTGCTAAAAATAACCAAAAAACACTCGCAATGGCCAGTATGCCAAAAAGAAGGTAAAACATAAGCGCATCACTCACGACGACTAACTGCGTACTGGCGGTAAAAATAAAAGCGAGGCCTATGCTCAAGGCAACCCAAACATTTAACAACATTTGCCTATGATTGAGCTTAATAAGATTCGACCATTCCCAAACGGCAATTAGAGTAATGGCTAAGGTCGATAAGGCCCAGACCATGTGTGATGCTGAAAATAATAAGATTAAAAAGCCAATAATCAGAAAAATTGCCGTGATAATTCTAGTTTTTAGCATAATGGGGTTTTAGTGTCGTTTAAATGGAATGGGGTAAATTATTTAGTGTTTAAGCCTACTGGATTAACTTTTATCGCTAGCCAATGGCGCTGTCAACTGCTCACTGGTGCGGCCAAATCGACGCTCACGCTGCTGATAAGAATCAATGGCGAGATTAAAAGCCTCTTCGTTAAAATCTGGCCACAAGGTATCGGTAAAATAAAGTTCGGTATACGCCAGTTGCCATAAAAGAAAATTGCTAATACGTTTTTCGCCACCAGTACGTATAAACAAGTCTGGCTCTGGTGCGTAACTCATGGCAAGATGTGGCGTAAGATGTTCTTCAGTATACATGCCAGCAAGATGTGGTGCCGCCAATTGCATTTTATTGGTTGCCTGTAACACATCCCAGCGACCACCATAATTAGCGGCGATGGATAAAACTAAGCCAGTATTCTTGGCGGTTAGTAATTCAGAGGCCTCAATTTGCGCAATCAATTCAGCGTCAAAGCGACTACGATCACCAATCATAACCAGCTTGATATTATTTTGATGCAGCTTCACCACTTCACGCTTAAGCGCTTGCATGAATAAGCTCATTAAAAATGACACTTCTTCAGCTGGACGGCGCCAGTTCTCACTGCTAAAGGCGAATAAGGTCAAATACTCTACTTTTAAATTAATACAGTATTTAACAAGGTCGCGCACGGTTTCCACACCACGCTTATGTCCAGCAATTCTTGGCAAAAATCGCTTGCGTGCCCAGCGACCATTGCCATCCATAATGACCGCGATGTGCTTGGGGATTTCCAGCGAACTTGGAATCGCTTGGGTAGCGCTAGTAAAAAAAGCCACATGCGCTCCAGTAAGAGAAAATGTATCGTTTAAAGTGTAAAAAAATGTGCAAGTGAGGTACGCAGTTAGCTCAATTAAACAGCCATTAACTCAACTTCTTTAACTTGCAACATCTTATCGACTTCAATCACCGCTTTATCTGTCGCCTTTTGAATGTCATCTTGCGCGCGACGCTCATCATCTTCAGAAACTTCTTTTTCTTTCAGCATTTTCTTCAGCGTATCATTGGCATCACGACGTGCGTTACGAATTGAAACTTTAGCGCCCTCAGCCTCACCTCGCACGATTTTAGTCATATCACGGCGACGTTCTTCCGTTAACATTGGCATCGGCACACGAATCAAATCACCATTAGTGGCAGGATTTAAACCTAAATCACAATCACGAATCGCTTTTTCAACCTTACCTATCATGGTTTTTTCAAAAGGCTGCACATTAATAGTACGCGCATCGCCTAAATTAACGTTAGCAACTTGATTAACCGCGACCATAGAACCATAGTATTCAACCATTACATGGTCAAGCAAACCGACATGAGCGCGGCCTGTACGCACTTTAGCCAAATCATTCTTTAATGACTCTAAGGCTTTTTGCATTTTTTGTTCTGCATTTTTTTTCACTTCATCTAACATTTAATTCTCCAACTGATCTTGTATAAATTTATTCTAGCTTTAAAACTTATCGTCCCCTAAAAATGACGACCTGCTGTGTAAGCGCTAAACCTTAAAACTATGGCGTAACCATAGTCCCTTCATCTTCACCCAACACCACTTTTTTCAATGCACCTTGTTTAAAAATACTAAACACTGCGATAGGTAATTTTTGATCGCGGCATAAAGTTAGGGCTGTCGCGTCCATCACTTTAAGATTTTTAACAATAGCCTCGTCAAAACTGATGGTTTTATAACGCATTGCTTCCGGATTCGTTTTAGGGTCATCGGTATACACACCATCAACTTTGGTTGCCTTAATCACAATCTCTGCATTACGCAAAGCTGCTGCAGTATCAGTAGTGAAGAACGGATTGCCGGTTCCCGCACCAAAAATAACCACACGACCTTCTTCTAAATAGCGAATAGCTTTACCGCGAATATAAGGCTCGGCAACTTGCTCAATATTTAAAGCACTTTGCACGCGAGCATTCAGACCAATATTCTTCATCGCATCTTGCAATGCCATGGCATTCATCACGGTGGCTAGCATGCCCATGTAATCGGCCGTGGCTCTATCCATACCTTCTGCTGCTGGCGCAACACCGCGAAAAATATTGCCCCCGCCTATCACAACAGCAACCTGCACACCCAAATCCACCACTTCCTTGACTTCGGCCACGATGCGATTAATGGTGGCGCGATTGATGCCGTA
>JBEDKX010000242.1:0-2625 GCA_041171965.1 Pseudomonadota bacterium
GGCAAAGTAATATGGTCTGAATACTTGCGAATAATGGTTTTAAGCTTCCAATCGCTTAAAAACTCATCTTCATCGGCACGTAAATGCAACACAACTTCTGTACCGCGCGTCGCTTTATCTGCAGTTTCCAAGGTAAAGTCGCCCTCGCCCGCAGACTCCCAACGAATCGCTTCTGTCGCACCGGCGCGACGCGTGGTGAGCGTCACTTTATCAGCAATAATAAACGCAGAATAAAAGCCTACGCCGAATTGGCCAATCAAATTAGCATCTTTGGCTTGGTCGCCAGAAAGTGCGTTAAAAAATTCTTTAGTGCCAGATTTAGCAATGGTGCCGATGTTCGCAATCACCTCATCGCGGTGAAATTGTCACCGTGCGCGCGTCTTTATCAAAAGAAACGCGAATCTTCAATTCACTATCGTTGTCGTATAAAGCTCCGTTTGCCAGTGCCTCAAAACGTAATTTATCTGCCGCATCAGACGCGTTAGAAATTAATTCGCGCAGGACAATCTCTTTATTGCTATAGAGCGAATGAATCATCAATTGTAAAAGCTGCTTAACCTCAGCCTGAAAGGCCAATTTTTCTGCTGCCGGCTTTTCTGATATTGGACTATTGTTTTCTGTTTGTTTTGCCATCTTAAAATCCTGAGTTAATTGTAAACACTTAATGTTAATGTGGCTAAGGCAGGCAAGTTTCAAGTCGCAGTTTGAAATTAGATTGAATTAGAAGTCATTAGAAATCCAACAATGACATTACATTTGAATAGTTACAGCCCATTTCAGAAAATAGAATTGAATGCTTAAAAGCTACGGATAATATAAGCAGTTATCGTGTATCTACTCAGCCACACCAGAATATTCAAACTGTACGCGCTTAATGTTACAGAATAATTCATAAGCAATGGTATTTGCACTCGCGGCAACAGCATTAACAGATACTAAATCACCCCATAATTCCACCAAACTACCGATATTGGCGGTCGGGATATGCGTTAAATCTACAAATAACATATCCATAGACACGCGCCCTATCAGGCGCGTCATAACGCCATCTACTGCCACAGGCGTACCATTGAGTGCGGATCTAGGATAGCCATCGGCATAACCGCAAGCCACCACACCTATCGTAGTGGCTCTTTCAGCGGTAAAAATACTCCCGTAACCAATAGATTCACCTTGAGCAATTGTGCGAATATTAATGATGCGTGAAGTGAGCTGCATCACTGTGCGTAAAGGATCTTTTACCGTTGTTACGGCTAAATTAGCGGCGTTCGCCTGAATTGGGTTTGCGCCATAAAGCATAATACCTGGCCGCGACCACTGACTTGCTGATTCAGGCCAAGCTAAAATGGCGGCTGAATTTGCCAGACTTACTTCTGCATTTAGCCCAGCAGTCGCATTTTTAAAAACCGAAATTTGCTGTTGTGTGTGCACAATATTGAGATTATCCGCATTGGCAAAATGGCTCATTAATACTATTTTTGAGATATTTTTATGCTGTGATAATTGCCCATAAACGCCGGCATATTCAGTTGGAGACAAGCCTACTCTATGCATGCCGCTATCCATTTTTAGCCACACTTGCACTGGTTTTTCTAGCTTAGCCGCCAGTAATATTGCTATTTGCCAAGCGTGGTGAATCACTATCCATAAATCATGCGCTACGATTTGCGGCAACTCTAAAGCCTCAAAAAAACCTTCTAGCAACAATATTGGGTTTTGAATACCCGCTTCTCGCAGTTGCAAGGCTTCTTCCAAACTTGCCACGGCAAAACCATCCGCCTCAGATTCAATCGCTTTGGCACACCGCACTGCACCATGTCCATAGGCATTGGCCTTAATGACGGCCAAAGCTTTGCCGCCTTGCGCATGCTTGGCGGTTTGGTAATTGTGTCTAAACGCATCTAAGCGAATATGAGCAATGGCTGGGCGTGACATAAATTTGCTACCGATATGTTGTTGTAATGATGGCTTATGGGCTAAGACTACATTAGTTCGGATTATATTATTTTAAACCGCTATTGTAGCGACTGAAATCTAAGTCGTCACTTTTGATTGCCGGCTGATGATGAGCAATGAGGTCTGCAAGCAATTGGCCTGAGCCGCAAGCCATTGTCCACCCCAAGGTGCCATGACCAGTATTTAGCCATAAATTATCATGCTGTATGCCAGATTGCTTGCTAAATGCGCTGCCAATAATAGGCGTACCATCTGGTGTCATAGGGCGTAAGCCGGTCCAAAGTGTAGCATTAGCTAAATCGCCCGCATTGGGGAATAAATCGTTGGTAATCATTTCTAGAGTTTTGCGACGACGAGGATTAAGACTTAAATCAAAGCCAGACAACTCCGCCATGCCACCAACGCGGATGCGATTATCAAAGCGGGTAATCGCCACTTTATAAGTTTCATCCATCACAGTAGAAATTGGCGAAGCGTCAGCATTTAACACTGGCACAGTCAGAGAATAACCTTTGACCGGGTAAACTGGAATATCAAACCCCAAGCCTTGCATAAGTTTGCGCGAGTAACTGCCTAGCGCCACCACATATTGATCAGCTTGCAGATTTTCTTGTCCAGTTTCTGTAGTAATTTCAACCCCACATAACTTTCCATTAGCTTTACCATCGA
>JBEDKX010000243.1:0-3696 GCA_041171965.1 Pseudomonadota bacterium
TAAAGTATATCAGGTTTACATTTTGCATCACGCCTAAGCTTAGATACAATCATACCAATTCAATCGTTGAGAATACAATATGTGGAAATTAATCTTATTGGCACTTATTATTTGGCTTGGATTTTATATATTCAAACGCAATATAAGCAGTTCCAAAGCACCCAAGGCTGACGAAAAGATGACATCGAATGATGCTGTTGAAGACATGGTGCAATGCGCCACTTGTGCGGTGCATTTACCGAGATCAGAAGCTTTTTTGGTTGGGGGTATTTTTTATTGTAGCCAGTCGCACATAAAAAAAGTAAATAGTTAATACGCCAGTCTAAACAATAGGTTGGCCACTCAACTGTAACAACAATAGCGGCTAATCAGAGCTTCCAATCAGCCCATGCACTCAATGCAGTTACAGACTCAATTTAATTGGGCTCAACAACCCTAAAGTGGCCTGTACTGCGTGACGCTATCAAACGAAATTTCGTTGTTAGCATGTTGATTGTTAGCGAGGCTTGAATGTGGATTTAGATATTGAATCTATTTAGCCTAACACTAGCACTAAATAAGTAACATACATCGCGCCGTTTACCAGCAAATGCCAGACCTTCAGTCCACCTTTTGCCACTAAATAACGTAGCCAAATCGCCGCAAGCATTGTCATAGCGATACCCAATACCACTTCTTGGCGTGGCGCCCAGGGCGTTAGCATAATACCAATTGCCGGCAATAGAGTACCTTGAAACACCATGGCACCAGTGATATTACCGAAGGCTAAGGTGTCTTTACCTTTGCGTATCCATAAAACACTGTTTACTTTTTCTGGCAATTCTGTCGCAATCGGAATAATCAGCAAAGATAATAATAACGCTGAAATACCTATGATATGTGCTGCAGCTTCAACGCCATTAATAAAACCTTTAGCGCCTGCGATTAATAAGGCCACACCCAATACTAATTGAACCACAATCACGATCATGTTATTGGGTAATCCTAACTTACACAAAAACATATCGCCGCC
Organism: Pseudomonadota bacterium; assembly: GCA_041171965.1. GTDB lineage: Bacteria > Pseudomonadota > Gammaproteobacteria > Burkholderiales > Methylophilaceae > Methylotenera. Next base: position 1,013 of record JBEDKX010000243.1, read on the forward strand.
TGCTTCAGTCGCATGTCCGTCTTCTACCAGCGCTTTTGAAGCTTTCAGTGTCATCATCACGTAAATAAAATAAATTATCACCATACAAGCACCCAAGGCATAACGAATTGCAGGTAGTGTGTGTGGCACATACATGGCAACTGCGGCAAAGCTAAAGGCTATGATGAAAAAGTTTAGGTCACGCTTTAACCCAGTACGCTCAGGACGTAAGTGACCGTGCGTACCCCGACGCTTCCAAACTGAAATTGCCATTAAAGAGATTGACAGCGTCGCCAACATTAATGGGGCACCTAAGATTGAACCCACACCAATTTCTTCGTTAATGGCGCCATTTTGCGTACCGGCCAATAATGCAAGTAGTGGCACCATTGTTTCTGGTAACGCTGTTCCCACAGCAGCAAATAGTGAGCCAGCGCATTGGTAAATACTTCGGCTGCTATCAATATCACAATCAGCATCAAAAATAGTTGAAAAAATACCATGAAAGTTTTCCTTAAGTTAATTGCAGAAGTCATTAACAAATTAATAATTAATTTCTCTGCCATGCCAATTGTAAAACAATTTGTTTAAATCTTTTAATGCCACAATTTTATAGGATTAGTGCAATATTTACCGTACATATCACTAAAAGATTTCTCATAGAACAAGTTTTTCTATGCCGCAGTTTTCTATATAACCGTTTTCGCATAAAATAAACCCTATGAAATCTTTCTCTATTGATGATACTGGCTTTGCAACGGACGCACAGCTTACTCCATCACCAAATTTTGACGCAAGGCCTCTTGGTGAGTTGAGCTTAATTGTTATTCATAATATCAGCCTGCCACCCGGCCAATATGGCGGTAATGGCATCATTGAATTATTCACCAATCAACTGAACCCTAGCGAACACCCTTTTTACAATGCAATTCACACACAAAAAGTGTCAGCACATTTTTTGATTAGGCGTAATGGCCATCTTATTCAGTTTGTCTCTTGCTTAAACCGGGCATGGCATGCTGGCGCTTCTAATTGGCAGGGTCGTGAACGTTGCAACGACTTCTCGGTCGGAATAGAAATAGAAGGCTCGGATTTTGATGTCTTTGAGCCAGCGCAATACCTAACACTAAACACTTTACTCGCTGATCTCATTAAAAAATATCCAATCAAGGCTATAGTGGGACATTCTGATATTGCCCCAGTGCGAAAGACAGATCCGGGGCCTTATTTCGATTGGTCGCAAGTAAAAACACTTTCAACGTAAAAAAGTATTCAAGAAAAGAATCTAACCAATATGTATAGAAAAAAATTATTACTTTTAGCGCTATTACTGACAATATCAGTCACGGCTTGCAGCTCTAAAGACAAAGCTAGCGACAGCAATGATGCCAATAAAAAATCCCCTAAACCAACTTTAATTACCGTCACCCAAGTTAAAAACCAATCCCTTGAAATCACCGAAGAGGCTATAGGCTCGCTAGAGGGGCTAACTAATCCAACCATATCTGCTGAAGTAGCGGCACGTGTGATTAAAATACATGTAAATACCGGTGAGGCAGTGAAAAAAGGACAGTTAATCATAACATTAGACGCGACTGACGTTAATCTGCAGCGCAATGAAGCCCAAACTGAGGTCGCGCGCATCAAAGCGCAACTAGCCAATCAAGCTAAAACTGTAGAACGCAGTCAAACATTAGTAAACAAAAAATTTATCTCACAAAATGCGGTCGATAACGATGTTGCACAGCAAAATGTTTTAAAAGAGCAATTAGCTGGTGCCGAGGCGCGTGTTAGCACTATTAACCATAGCGCTAGTAAAACTAAGCTGTATGCGCCTACTAGTGGTAATGTAGAAAAAAAACTGGTGGATAACGGTGAGTTTGTGCGTATCGGCGACCCAATGTTACTCATAGTTTCTAAAGACCGTTTACGTGCCCATTTACCTTTTCCTGAGCATATTGGCGCACAGCTGAAACCCGGCTTAAAAGTACGGCTAAGTACACCCACCAACAATAAAACAATCGAAGTAGTGATTCACGAATTAAAGCCCATGATAGCGGAGGGAAACCGCTCAGTAGACGTGATTGCTGATGTGTTTGATGTCCAAGGCTGGCAACCAGGCGCCAGCGTCACTGGTTCGGTAATTCTAGGCGAGCAAGCGGCTGCCATGATGGCGCCTGAGCAAAGTGTGGTGCTGCGTCCTGCTGGTGAAGTTGTCTATGTGGTGCGCGACAACAAAGCTTATCAAACCAAGGTAAAAACTGGTTTGCGCAAAAATGGTTTAGTTGAGATTACTGAAGGCTTAAACGAAAACGATACTATTGTCGTGGATGGTGCTGGCTTTTTAACTGACAAAGCTTTGGTTAAATTGGCCGGTGATACAACTCAAAAAAACAATCCTGCCAAATAAACGCCAAAAAACTTGTAGATCTGCCTTAAAAATCTGCTCTAAAAAATAAAGACCTTAGCCAATGACCTTACCTGAACTTTCCATTCGCCGCCACGTTCTCGCTTGGATGTTATCAGGCGTCATAGTGCTTTTCGGCATTATTTCGTACCAACGTATTGGCGTTGATCGTATTCCTTCAATTGATTTTCCAGTTATTTTGGTCAACACAACGTTACGTGGCGCTAATCCAGATGTAGTTGACGCCAGTATTACCAGCATTATTGAAGCCGCCATCAACACTACGCCTGGCATTGAG
>JBEDKX010000244.1:0-2314 GCA_041171965.1 Pseudomonadota bacterium
GTTTTCGGGCTGGCTGTAGATTAATTTGCTTGTTTGAGCTTTAGGTTAAGCTGCGTCGTTCCAGCATCGCTTGCGCTAAGGTGCCGCTATCGACATATTCAATTTCGCCACCCATAGGCATGCCACGCGCAATACGGCTGGTTTTAATGCCTCTAACTTTGAGTAGTTCGCTAATGTAATGTGCGGTGGCGTCGCCTTCTACTGTGTAGTTGGTGGCTAAAATCACTTCTTGCACCAAACCATCTTGTGCACGTTTGATGAGTTTATCTAAATGAATTTCTTTTGGGCCTACGCCATCTAACGGCGATAGTCGGCCCATTAGTACAAAATACATGCCACTATAAGCGCGAGTATTTTCTAGCATCATTAAATCTGTAGGCATTTCTACTACGCATAATACGTTTTTATCGCGTTGCTCAGATTCACATAATGGGCAAATGGGCTGTTCACTAAAGGTGTTGCACAGCTTGCAATGATCCACCACCTGCAATGCATTATCTAGTGCAATGGCCAAGGCGCTGGCGCCTTTCCTGTCGCGCTGTAATAAATAATAAGCCATGCGTTGTGCTGATTTTGGGCCCACGCCTGGCAGGCAGCGTAAGCTATCAATCAATTGTTCAAGCGCGGGCGGGTTCTTCATGCAGTTTTTAGTGTGCCAACAACTAGAATGGCATTTTCATGCCAGCTGGCATGTAATTAGCCATACGTGCAGATGAAGTTGCCTCAGCTTTTGCGGTAGCGTCTTTTAAGGCGATAACCAATAAGTCTTCCAGAGTTTCTTTATCGTCCATCACGCTGTCATCTAATGTGACGCGCTTGACTACGTTGTTGCAAGCCATAGTCACTTTTACTAAACCGTTGCTGGCAACGCCTTCAACATCAATGTTTGCAAGCTCTGCTTGGGCTTTTTGCATATTTGCCTGCATTTGCTGGGCTTGCTTCATCATATTGCCCATACCGCCTTTCATCATATCTTTAGTCCTTAATGTTTGAGTTTTTAGGGTTTAAATCGGTTTAATGCTATTGGGGATAATTTGCGCCCCAAAATCATTGATTAATGATTGTACAAAATTATCGTCTTCAATCGCACTTTCTGCGTTGGCTTGCGCGTGCGCTTTTTCTTGTGAAATTTGTTTAGCCGGTGTGTTGCCTGTGCCACCTATGCTAAATTGTAATTTAATTTTTTTATCAAAATACTGCGAAACGGCGCTGGCTAGTTTCTCTTGATAGTTGGGCAGTAATAAGTGTTTTTGTGCCTCTGGCACACTTAATGAAATGCTGTTTTCATCGTAGCTGATTAATTCACAATGCTGCGCCAAAGAACGCACTAAGCCTAGTTTTAAGTCTTCTAGCAATCCGCGCCAGTTACCGTTAAATTGGCTGTTGCTATTAGTTTTGGCAGTATTGTTTTCTGCTGAAAATTCAGTCTTTGCTGATCTAACTTGTGTATGTTCACGCATCATATCATTGCTGGTTGCATATTCAGCAGGTGCGGTTTGTTGGGCAGTATTCTCTTGCATGGCTACTGGCTCAACGGGTGCTGTAATCTGTGGTTTTATTGCGCTCGCTAAAGAGGCGTTTGCTTGTCTAAGCGGTGCTTTTTGGGTGCTGTTATCATTTTGTGCGCCACTGGCATTGGGCGTAAATGCCAGCATACGTAATAAACTCATGGTGAAACCAGCAAATTCATCAGGTGCAAGACCAATGTCGCGGCGGCCTAATAGCGCTATTTGATAATATAACTGCAAGGTTTCTGGCTGGATTGTTTGCGCCAAATTCAGTAAGGCGTCACGTTCTGGCAAGTCATTAGCAACGCTATCAGGCACCGTTTGTGCCATGGCTACTTGATGCAATAATTGGGCTAAATCATTCAGTGCGACTTCAAACGATAAGCTACGTTCTTCCATCACTTTGGCTTGAGCAATCAGGCTGGCGCCATCGTTGGCCAGCAATGCGTTGAGTAATTCAAATAAATAACTTTGGTCTATGGCGCCTAGCATGGCGCGTACTTCAGCCTCATTGACTGATTGGCTGCCGTAAGCAATGGCTTGATCTGTGAGTGATAATGCATCACGCATGCTGCCAGAGGCCGCACGCGCGATTAGATGTAACGCGGTTGCCTGGTAAGGGATATTTTCTTGGCCAAGTATATTTTGTAAATGGCTGATAATAGTCGTGCCAGCCATTTGGCGTAAATTAAACTGTAAACAACGTGACAATACCGTGACCGGCACTTTTTGTGGGTCAGTGGTGCCCAGAATAAATTTTACGTGTGCTGGTGGTTCTTCTAAAGTCTTTAAAAACGCATTAAATG
>JBEDKX010000244.1:2348-3921 GCA_041171965.1 Pseudomonadota bacterium
GAACACTTTAAAACGACCTTGTGTTGGCGCGTAGGTCGCTTGTTCTAGCAAAGACCTAACATCATCAATACCACGTGTTGATGCCGCGTTTATCTCAATGTAATCTACAAATCTGTCGCTATCAATGCCCATGCAAGCGACGCAAACGCCACATGGTTTTGCTGTGATACCAGTATCGCAGTTGAGTGATTTAGCTAAAATACGGGCGAGTGTGGTTTTACCTACGCCGCGCGTGCCGGTAAATAAGTAGGCATGGTGCAGGCGATTTTGTTCAAGGGCATTCGTCAGCGCGCGCACTACGTGGTCTTGCCCGACTAAGGTGTCGAAAGATTTAGGCCGCCATTTACGCGCCAGTACTTGATAGCTCATAGCGATTTGTCAGGCATAGCAGTTGCGCAGCCTGTAGTGCTTGGATAAGTCATCATGCTTGGATAAATGACAGTGCTTGCATAACTCATGAGATCGATTCATCTACTTTCAAAAAGTAATTTATGCCGAATTTACAAAACCAGCTGTATTGCTAAAGCGCTATTGCCAAAATTTTATTGCTAAAACTTTATCGGTGGCGTAAATCGAAAGAGGCGAGCCCTTACCCCGGCACTTGCTTAATAGTTGTGGCTGCTTGCTTCCGCATCTGACCAGGTTGGCTATCTTACAATGCGGGGAGGCCCGCCAAATGCAATTTTACAATACTTTAGCTGTTTGAATGTAACGCTAACTATTATTTTTTAAATATTTATTGCCCTAACTACATTAGCTAAGCCTGCTAAAACTTATTAATACCTTAGCACTTAGCGATAGCCGTAGGTGACTACTGGAGCTAGTTGCTGTAACTCTTCGTCACTATACAAGCGGCCTTTGGTAATAAAGGCCATGCCCGAACCGCAATCTAGCGAAAATGAGCCGCTAGAGCCTGGCAAGGCATCTAAAATCGTGTGGGTATTTTCTGAGAACTGAAAATGATTATGCCCCATATAAAAAACGGCACCTTCAATTTCGCCTAGCACTACGTCTGACGGGCTAGGTTTAAATTCATTAGCCGGCATGCAAAGAGGCACACTGCCTTCACAACATCCACCTGACTGAAAAAATAGAATAGGTCCGTATTGTGCGGTGAGTTTTTGAATTAAGCCTACGGCAGAAGGCGTTGCAGATAAGCGCTCAGTCATTAAAAATCTCCAAAAAATTCAAATTACCAATGATGTTAAATATACGATGCTAAATATAAGACTTTAAATAAATCATGCTAAATATTAGGCGAAAAAAGAGGCGGATGAACCGCCTCTTATTATCAATCTTTTTACAATTTCAAATCAACATTAAACGTAGATATTAATGCTACGGTTAATGTTGATTAGGTATGTAATTTTAGATAGATTGTTATTTAGAAAAAGCCTAGCTTTTTAGGGCTGTTGCTTACTAAAAGGTTTTTAGTTTGTGGGTAATGATCTATCATCATTTTGTGTGTTTCACGACCAATGCCAGATTCTTTATAACCACCAAATGCTGCATGCGCTGGGTAGGCATGGTAACAGTTAGTCCAAACGCGACCAGCTTTAATACCACGACCCAT
>JBEDKX010000245.1:0-2735 GCA_041171965.1 Pseudomonadota bacterium
TTTGATTATGTCATCCGGGTGCTGAACGCCCCTGAAGAGGTCAATGCAGTTGAGTGGAACGAACTGCTTTATTCAAATTCGCAGGCTTCGCCCTTTATGCGTCACGAATACCTGCTCGCCCTGCACACGAGCGGCAGTGCCGTGCCAGAGACCGGTTGGACACCGAAATTCATTCTTCTCGAGCGTTCTGGTAACTTGGTGGGTGCTTGTGCGCTTTACATCAAAAGCCATTCTTACGGTGAGTACGTGTTTGATTGGGCTTGGGCTGATGCTTATCAGCGTAGTGGCCTCAATTATTACCCAAAATTATTGGCGGCTATTCCATTTACGCCTATAACTAGCCCAAGATTACTTGCCAAAAATAATGAAATTAAAAACTTAATGATGGCTGCTTTAGGCGAAACCATGCTTAAACATAAGCTATCGTCAGTGCATGTGATTTTCCCAGATGATGACTCCGCACTGGCCTTATTGCAAGATGGTTGGATGCAGCGCCACGGTGTGCAATTTAGATGGGAAAATGAAGGTTTTCATGGTTATAACGGTTATGCTTGGTACAGAAAGCATTTCAGCATTTCACAGAAGTATAGAAACCGTACAATACATATTGGATTTTTTCTATCAATGCTATGAAAACACCTACCTTGAGCATCATTCTACGCCATATTTAACCCGAGCATTCTTTCAAGAAATTGGTTTAACTATGCCGCAAAATATCTTGTTAATCATCGCTTATGTTGATGACATTCCTGTGGCTAGCGCGCTGAATATTTATCATCAAACCACCTTGTACGGACGTTATTGGGGCGCTTTGCGCTATGTGCCTAATTTGCATTTTGAGCTTTGTTATTACCAAGCTCAGGAGTTTTGTATTGCGGAAAAAATTCAGTACTTTGAAGGTGGTGCGCAAGGAGAGCACAAGTTGGCGCGAGGCTTTAAGCCTAGGCCGACCTGTTCATTTCACAAAATTGCGCATCCCGACTTTGCTGTAGCGATAAGTGATTTTTTGACCAAGGAATCGCTAAATATTGCAGCTTATACTTCAGAGCTTGAGCAAAGAGCGCCGTTCAAAGTGCCATGAAAGTAATCGGCTTTGGTCGAAAAGTGAAATTCACCTAACTTTAGATATTCTAGCCTGCGGCTAAATGTATGTAATTGAATAGGCGACTTTGAAGCTAAGTTGACAATTAATTACAAATTAATCAAGCATTTGTTGTAAAATCACGCCTATTGTGAAAAGGCGCTTATGGCGCCTTATCTTTTTATAAAGCAGATTTAAAAAGTCGTAAAAAGCTTAAAGACTAAATGAAAAATATTCGTAACTTCTCCATTATTGCCCACATCGATCACGGTAAATCAACGTTAGCGGACCGTATTATTCATTTGTGCGGCGGCTTAGCTGACCGTGAAATGGAAGCGCAAGTGCTTGATTCTATGGATATTGAGCGCGAACGTGGTATTACCATTAAAGCGCAAACAGCCGCTTTGGATTACAAAGCGGATGATGGTCAAATTTATCATTTGAATTTGATCGATACGCCTGGCCATGTGGATTTTAGTTATGAAGTATCGCGCTCGCTATCCGCTTGTGAGGGTGCGTTGTTGGTGGTGGATGCCAGCCAAGGTGTAGAGGCACAAAGCGTCGCAAACTGCTATACCGCATTAGATTTAGGCGTGGAAGTGACCGCAGTACTTAATAAAATTGATTTGCCTTCAGCCGACCCTGATCGTGTGATGCAGGAAATTGAAGATGTGATTGGTATTGACGCTAAAGATGCAGTACGTTGCTCAGCAAAAACGGGTTTGGGCGTACGCGATGTATTGGAAGCGGTGATTGCTAAAGTGCCGCCACCAAAAGGCGATGTTGATGGTCCGCTTAAAGCGCTAGTGATTGACGCTTGGTTTGATAACTACGTGGGCGTAGTCATGCTGGTGCGTGTGATAGACGGTGTGCTTAAACCAAAAGACAAAATTCGTTTAATGGCGACACGTGCAGAATTTTTATGTGAACAAGTTGGTGTATTTACGCCAAAGTCTGTGCAGAAAACTGCACTTTCAGCGGGCGAAGTTGGTTTTGTGATTGCTGGTATTAAAGAGTTGGCTAGTGCTAAAGTCGGCGACACCGTCACTTTGCTCAATAAGCCGGCTACAGAAGCTTTGGCTGGCTTTAAGGAAGTCAAGCCGCAAGTATTTGCTGGGCTATATCCAGTAGAATCAAACCAGTTCGAAGCGCTACGTACCGCGTTGGAAAAGTTAAGCTTGAATGATGCGAGCTTGTTGTTTGAACCTGAAAACTCTACTGCTTTAGGTTTTGGTTTTAGATGCGGATTTTTAGGCTTACTACACATGGAAATTGTGCAAGAGCGCTTAGAACGTGAGTACGACATGGATTTAATTACCACGGCACCAACGGTAGTTTACGAGTTGTTACTTAAAGATGGCGAGGTCGTACAGATTGAAAACCCTTCGCGCTTGCCTGAAACATCACGCATAGAAGAAACTCGAGAACCAGTCATCAACGTTAATTTGTTGATGCCACAAGATTACGTTGGTCCAGTAATGACGCTATGTAATAACAAGCGTGGCATACAAAAAAATATGCAATATATGGGCCGCCAAGTGATGTTGAGTTATGAAATGCCGCTCAATGAAGTGGTACTAGATTTTTTTGATAAATTAAAATCGGTGTCGCGTGGTTACGCTTCTATGGATTACGAGTTTTTAGAGTTCCGTGC
>JBEDKX010000246.1:0-2664 GCA_041171965.1 Pseudomonadota bacterium
CTATATATTTAGTCGCAGAGTGAATAATAATGTCTGCGCCAAGTGCTAATGGTTTTTGAATCGCGGGTGTACAAAAACAATTATCTACCACTAAATATGCGCCAGATTGATGGGCAATGTCCGCAAGCGCCTTGATATCACAAACCTCAGTAAGTGGATTTGACGGCGTTTCAACAAAAAATAGTTTAGTTTTTGCTGTAACGGCAGCTTGCCATTCAGTTGAATTAGTCAACGAAACAAATGTGACCTCCAAGCCCCAGCGCTTAAGAATATTACTGAATAACTGCACACTAGTACCAAAAATACTGCGTGATGCAACAATGTGATCGCCGGCCGAACATAAACCCATCACGCACGCTAGAATTGCCGACATCCCACTTGAAGTGGCAACGCACTGCTCTGCACCTTCTAATGCTCTAATGCGGCTAATTTATCCTGAAAAACCGTGACGGTAGGATTAGTAAAGCGTGAATAAATATTACCTGGCTCAGTGCCACCAAAACGTGCGGCTGCTTGCGCTGCACTTTGGAACCTAAAACTTGAATTTAAAAATATAGCTTCTGAATTCTCGCCAAACTCCGTTGCCTGACTACCAGCGCGGACACTCAGCGTTTCTGGGCGATATTGTTCAATAGTAAATGGCTTTTTAATCATATTAATCTCAATTCTTTGGTCTTTGTTTTACAGCATTTAAATCAATCTAGTTTAACTCTACAACTGATGGGTACTGGCTTGACTATAAAGGTTTAATAAGCGATTAACTAGTCGCTTAAATTTAAAATTCCATTAAAAAACCCGCTCCAGCAACAATGCTAAAACGGGTTATTATGATCTCGCTTTAGCAATTATTGCGTTTGCTAGCTGAATTTGACCTTATCATACTTAATTATTAGCATTTTAGACAACTTCTTCAGCCTCAATATCAATCGCATCAATTAGATTTAAATCCATTTGCGTACTTGAATTTGAAGGTTTTTGCTTTTTATTCACATCGCCACGGGCAGATTCAATATTGGCTAAATAAGCCTCATCAATATCGCCTGTTACGTACTTACCATCAAAACATGAGCAATCAAAATCCTGAATGCTTGGATTACTTAATTTTACGCCAGCTACCAAAGCGTCCAAATCTTGATAAATAAGCGCGTCTGCACCTATTTCTTGGCAGATTTCTTCATCGGTACGATCAGTCGCTAACAATTCATCGCGACTTGGCATATCAATGCCGTACACGTTAGGAAAACGAACAGGAGGCGCAGCAGAAGCAAAGTAAACCTTGTTAGCACCCGCATCACGTGCCATTTGTACGATTTGCTGCGATGTAGTACCACGCACTATAGAGTCATCGACTAAAAGTACGTTTTTACCTTTAAATTCAATACCAATTGGATTAAGTTTTTGGCGTACAGATTTTTTACGCAGTGCTTGACCCGGCATAATAAAGGTGCGGCCAATGTAGCGGTTTTTAATAAAGCCTTCGCGATAATCCAAGCCTAAAGCAATACCAACTTGCAAGGCACTCGGACGACTGGTATCCGGAATTGGGATAACTACATCAATTTTTTTATCGGCCCATTCACGCTTAATTTTTTCTGCCAGACTTTTACCCATATCTAGGCGGGTTTGATAAACAGACACGCCATCAATCACAGAATCTGGACGTGCCAGGTAAACATATTCAAAGATGCAAGGATTTAATTGAGGATTCTCTGCACATTGTCGTGAGAAAAAATTGCCATCCATATCAATAAAAATAGCCTCACCAGGCGCTACGTCACGCACCATTTGAAAACCTAAAACATCTAGTGCAACACTTTCAGAAGCAACGATATATTCAGTGCCTTTTTCAGTTTCGCCCTTGCCTATGACTAAAGGACGAATACCATTAGGGTCACGAAACGCCAGTAATCCGAAATTGGCGATCATCGCAACGACCGCATAAGCACCTTTACAGCGTTTATGTACACCAGCCACCGCTTCAAAAGCCATATCCGTATTAAGTACGGCATTACGTGAGGTTTTTTCAATTTCATGTGCCAACACATTTAATAACACTTCTGAATCAGAATTAGTATTAATGTGACGCAAATCTTGGCGGAACATTTCCGATTTCAATTGCTCTGAATTAGTCAAGTTGCCGTTGTGACCAAGCACAATACCAAACGGTGAATTCACATAGAACGGTTGCGCTTCAGCTGCGCTTGAAGAACCTGCAGTTGGATAACGCACGTGAGCGATTCCAACGTTTCCAACCAGGCTGCGCATATGGCGCGTTTGAAATACGTCTTTCACCAAGCCGTTATTTTTATGCATAAAAAACGTATTACCATCGGTAGTTACGATGCCGGCAGCATCTTGACCACGATGCTGCAAGACCAGCAATCCATCATACAACAATTGATTAACTGGATTTTTACCTACAATGCCTATAATTCCGCACATGAATAATGCCTTAAGTGATAAATTCTATAATATTAAAATGCTGACTTAAATACAAACATTTAAGCCTAAAGTGATTATTGATGCCTGGTAATTATATTTGTTTTTTTAATCGTATTTAACGTATTTAGTAATATCCATCGGCACCCAAGGTAGCACACTAACAACCAAGGCTTCAATCGGCGCACTAAACATGGCATTATGCCACCGTGCGTCTTTAGGTAT
>JBEDKX010000247.1:0-5469 GCA_041171965.1 Pseudomonadota bacterium
AAGCTGTTGGTTATGCCACTAAAGCGGCACGCCAACAGCGCCCAAAAATGGTGTTGATTGCTGACATTGCCTCTGATGATGAAAATGCTGTGGGTGAAGCGGCCTCGCATATTGTACGTTTATGTAATGCCCGCAATGGTGAAGGCTTCATTGCGGTTTCTGCCGAATCGCGAAAAAAATTCTGGTTAGATCGTGCACGCACGGCGGCCATCGCGAAACACACTAATGCTTTTAAAATCAACGAAGATGTGGTGATTCCACTGCCACGTTTGGGTGATTATTCTGACGGTATTGAGCGTATTAATATTGAGCTTTCAATAAGAAATAAGCTCAATTTGCTTGATGCAATGCAAGAATTTATGCAAGGTGATTTGCCACTGCAAGCCGATGAAGATGGCAATGCCGATGCTGAAATGGTTAAAAGTAAGCAAGCGATGGCTTTGCAATTAGTAAGCGAATTGCGCGCACGATGGGGTTTGATTTTAAATAATCTGGATGCGTCAGTATCAATCTTGGGTGAGGTTGCTAATACCTTGAGTCAGTACGAAAACGTATTTCGTGCTGTGCAATCTTACGATTTACGCATCTCATGGAAGCGTGAGCTTAAGCGCCCAATGGCAGAAATTTTTGCCGGTCGCGAATATCAAAAAATCTTAAATCGTGCTGATGAAATTCACAAAGCAGTGCTTAAAGGTCGGGTGTTTATTGCTTTGCATATGCATGCCGGTGACGGCAATGTGCACACCAATATCCCAGTTAATTCTGACGATTATGAAATGATGAAAGCTGCACATGAGGCGGTAGCCCGGGTGATGGCTTTAGCCAAAGGCTTAGACGGCGTTATTTCAGGTGAGCATGGTATTGGTATTACAAAAATGGAATTTTTGGAAACGGCAACCATTGAAGCGTTTACCAAGTACAAAAATAAAGTGGACACTTTAACAAAGGTAAGCTACTAGCCGGTTCTGGCCTTAATAACGCTTATACCCCTAGCTTCGGTTTGCTAGAACAAGAGTCTATTATTATGGAGCAGTCTGCTATTGGCCAGATTGCAGATTCCATAAGTGACTGTTTGCGCTGTGGTAAATGTAAGCCAGTTTGTACTACGCATGTGCCGCGTGCTAATTTATTGTATAGCCCACGCAATAAGATTTTAGGTACTTCCTTATTGATTGAGGCCTTTTTGTACGAAGAACAAACGCGTCGTGGTATCTCGATCAAGCATTTTGATGAGTTTAATGACGTGGCCGACCATTGTACGGTTTGTCATAAATGCTTGAATCCGTGCCCAGTGGATATTGATTTTGGTGATGTATCTGTAGCTATGCGTAATTTTTTACGTGAGCAGGGTAAAAAGAAATTCAACCCCGGAACAGCTGCGGGCATGGCGTTTTTGAATGCGAAAGATCCTGCCACTATTAAACTACTGCGTTCCGTGATGATAGGTTTTGGCTATAAAGCACAAAATTTCGCCCATGCGCTGGCTAAAAAGTTTGGCCTTCTAAAAGATAAAATCAGGCCGCCTGCCACGGTTGGCAAGCCAGAAATAAAGGCGCAAATCGTACATTTTATTAATCGACCAATGCCGAAAAAAATGCCGACTAAAACTTCACGCGCATTGTTGGGCATAGAAGATAGCAGCATGATTCCTGTTATCCGTAACCCACAAAAAGTTACGGAAGATTCAGAAGCGGTGTTTTACTTTCCCGGTTGTGGCTCAGAGCGTTTGTTTTCAAACGTTGGTCTTGCCACGCAAGCGATGCTTTATGAAGTGGGTGCGATTACAGTATTGCCACCAGGTTATTTATGCTGTGGCTATCCACAAACTTCTAGTGGTAATCACGATAAAGGCCAAGAGATCACTACGGATAACCGCGTGTTGTTTCATCGTGTGGCCAATACGCTTAATTATCTACGAGTTTGAAAAGATATTCCCAGGTTGTCGTCTATTAGATATTCATGAATATCTAATGGAAAAAGACATGAAGTTGAAAGGCATTACCGGTACGAAATATATGTATCACGACCCATGCCACAGCCCGATGAAAACCTATAAGCCGATGGAAGTGACGAATAAGCTTATGGGCCAAGAGGTGCAACTGAATGATCGTTGCTGTGGTGAAAGTGGAACATTTGCCGTTGCCCGACCAGACATCGCCACGCAGGTAAAAATGCGTAAGCAGGAAGAGTTAGAAAAAGGTATGGGTAAAATGGGCTTAACCGTTGGCGCGCCTGAAGAAAAAGTGAAAATTCTTACTTCATGCCCAAGTTGCTTGCAAGGCTTAGCGCGCTATGGAGAAGATACCGGCATTGAGGCAGATTATATTGGCGGATTATATTGTGGTTGAGATGGCGAAGCATATTCTCGGTGATAACTGGATGCAAGAATATGTCACGCGAGTGAATAATGGCGGTATTGAGAAGGTCTTGCTATAGAGCTTTGACAGATATTAATATTGAACTTGCATTAGCAGTTATTTTTAATACCTTCTAATGCAAGACTGACCTAAAAGGCAGATCTAAAAAGGCAGAAATAGCTTAGTGGTAACGTTTTGCATGACCCGTGAAATAAGCCGCTGAGACTTTTCTGCTAATGCAATCGCATACAAATCGGTACGGCCAATCATTTTGCCAAACTCTCGCTCAAATGATAAGTTTTTATCTTTATCGTTACTCTCATTGGATAATAAATAAAGTACACCAAGCGCATCTCGTGTATTTGATAACTTCCACGCAGCTATTTCGATATTTCTCGCGACGTTGTACATAGATTGTGGATCTATGCTATCAGTAAAATAAAAATCTGTTTTACCACCATGAACTTTCATTAACATCGTTTGTATGCCTACAATAAATGCGAGTACGCGGTCACCGGTATACTCACTTTTAAACGCTAAAAAAATAGCTTCGGTGCCTTGTAAGTTATTCATGACACTGAATTTATAGTGATGTTGTGACTCACCATCTATTACCCAAGCCACCATTTTTTCTGCACTATCTGGTGTGCTCTTTTGTAATTCATGGGGATTGCGTTTGTAAAGTTTAAGCATTAATACGCGTAAACTTTCGGTATTTTCACGGACTTCTACATCAGCCATGCGGTCAAAATCAGTCTTGGCGAGTTGGCTAATTGAGCTACGGTCTTGGCGTTCAGGGATATTTTTATGTGCAACGGATTCGACCGAAGTTAGACTGGTGCTTGCACAGGATGAAAGCGTTAAAAGCAATAAGGTATTAGCCATGCCTTTAACTGCGAAGGTCATTTAACCGCTGCCGGCTTTTTAACTACACGAGCTTTAGGAAACTTAGCACTGAAGGTGCTACCAGTGCCTAAAATGCTGGTGATTTCTAATTTAGCTTGGTGACGAATTAAAATGTGTTTAACAATAGACAATCCTAAACCTGTGCCACCAGTTTCACGGCTTCTGCTACGTCTCTTACGGAAAAGATCGCCTGGCCATCCTGCAAATACCAGCTAATTAATATTTCACCGCTATTCTTGGCATCGCTAGTCGGCGTGTAGCGTATTGCGTTGCTGACTAAATTGGTGAATGCGCTGCGTAACTCTTCTAATGAACCGCGTAAGTTAAGCCCCGTTTCTGCCTCTAATTTAATATGATGCTTTGCATTTTTGACATCTTGATGCAGTCCTTGACTGAAGCCAATCGCATCATTTTGTATGGATTTCAATAAGCTAAGCATGTCAATTTCATTGTTGTTTGAATTGCCGGTACTATTTTCTATGGTGGATAGTGTGAGTAAATCTTCAATGATGCGGCGCATGCGGCCTGTTTGCTCTTGCATCATGGTGAAGTAATTTTTTAGATTATCTGGAACTGCACCTTCCATATCGCTCAAGGTTTCTAGAAATCCACCAACTACTGTTAACGGCGTTCTAAGCTCGTGCGATACATTGGCGATGAAGTCTCTGCGCATTACATCTACTTTTTCTAATTGCGTCATATCTCGGCTAATTAATAATTTTTGCTTAGACGCTAGCGGTATGACCTGTATTTCTAGTGTGGCATCAGAGTTTCGGCAATGTTTAAGTTTGAGTGGTTCGTTATAGGATTCGCTGTAAAGATAGGCAATGAAATGGCTATCTCTGATTAAATTAACGATAGGTAGATTTTTATCAGTCGTTAAATCAAGCCCGAGCTGATTTTCAGCGTTAGCCGTGCACCATTCAATTTCGTTAACACTGCCTAAAATTACTAAGCCATCAGGAATAGCATTCGCGGTTCGATTGAATCGTTCCAGCGCTGAATTGAGTTTAATTTGGTTGAGATGATTATTACGCTCATATTTTAGTAAGGCATTAAATACGTCTTCCCACAAGTTGGTCCCTTGAGGAATTTCTTTAAGTGTTGGTTTTTTAAACCAGTAGAGTAGTTTGCTCAGCCAAAAAACCTGACTAAACAGATAAACTAAAAGAACTAAAGAAAAAACTAGTAGTGCGATAACGGCGCTGCTAATAAGCCATAAAAACAGACAAATGATGCTTAAAGCAGCGACGTGTAAACCAGCTTTTAAACGAATATCTAGCACAGTGTTTATTTTCTATAATTTTATGTAGCTAATTATAGCGAATAGAAACCATTTTTACTGCTAGCCCCACGCTATATATTAATTTTAATTAGTTTGTGACGATAAACGATAGCCAGCACCGCGTACCGTTTGAATTAGATCTTCATGTCCAGAGATGGAGAGTGCGTTGCGTAAGCGGCGGATGTGCACATCTACAGTACGGTCTTCTACAAATACACGGTCGCCCCAGACTTTATCTAGCAATTGACTGCGTGTATGCACACGTTCCGCGTTGGTCATAAAAAAATGTAGTAACCTGAATTCAGTCGGGCCTAAATCGATTGTTTTTTGGTTGCCTGTCACGCGGTGTGTCGTTGGGTCTAGGCGTAAACCATTTACTTCAATTGGGTCGTCAGTCATTTGCGGTGCTCTACGGCGCAATACCGCTTTAATACGAGCATTCAGTTCCCGTGGGCTAAAGGGTTTAGTTACATAGTCATCCGCACCCACTTCTAAGCCTCGTACTTTGTCATATTCATCGCCACGGGCAGTTAGGATAATAATTGGAATAGATTTTGTGAGTGAATCCGATTTTAATTTACGGGCAAACTCCAAGCCATTCATGCCAGGTAACATCCAATCTAATAAAATTAGATCAGGAATAGTTTCGCGCATTAAGTCCATTGCAATTTCTACGCTTAAGGCGCGCATAGCATTGTGGCCAGCTTGTGTGATATTTAGCGCAAGTAGCTCTTGTATCGCAGGTTCATCTTCAACAACTAAAATATTAGCAGGCATATTTTTTCCTAATAGAACTGGTCTTTAAAGCTTTAAAAAGATTTCAAAGTTGAGACTAGACATATTTTTGTAAGGTGCTATTTATGTAATGTACTTTTTTGTTAGCAGACTTAGTTTATGACCTTAATATGACATATTAATGAC
>JBEDKX010000248.1:0-2554 GCA_041171965.1 Pseudomonadota bacterium
TTGCCAGCACTCCGCCTTTTTGGGCAATGAGTGGGAAAACGTGACCAGGACTGACAATATCCACTGGTCGCGCGTTTACATTCACAGCGGCTTTTATGGCTAGTAACATTACCTTTCACTAAGGCCAGATGTGTTTCATTAGCGGTAGAGTCGTGATAAGCAATTAAATTAAACGCACCATAAGCTGTTTCCACTACGCGTTCAGCCACTCTAGCCACTAAACGTTCGGTTTGACTACGGTAATTAATCAGGTCGGCAATCGTACCAACCTTAAGCTGATGTATGGCTGCAAATTCCAGTAAATCTGGCAAACGTGCCATTTCTCCGTTATCTTTGAGAATCTCGCAAATCACCGAAGCAGGCTCTAGGCCAGCAAGTTTGGCAATATCACAACCTGCTTCAGTATGTCCAGCCCTTGCCAGCACTCCGCCTTTTTGGGCAATGAGTGGGAAAACGTGACCAGGACTGACAATATCCACTGGTCGCGCGTTTACATTCACAGCGGCTTTTATGGTGCGGCAGAAATGCCAGTAGTCACGCCCTCGGCCGCTTCGATTGAAACGGTGAAATTAGTACCCATTTTAGTGCCGTTCTTGCACACCATAGGTGTTAAATTAAGCTGCTTTCCGCGCGCCTCATTCAGCGTAAGACAAATCAATCCACGGCCGTGTTTCGCCATAAAGTTAATATCGGCTGGCGTAGCAAACTCGGCTGCCATCACCAAGTCACCTTCATTTTCACGATCTTCATCATCGAGCAATACCACCATACGTCCTAGTCGCATTTCTTCAATAATTTCAACAATCGGACTGATCGATGTTGGCATTGTAGGCAAAAAGCTCATCGCTGTAACAGCCTTGGGCTGCTCTAAAACTTTCAAACTGACGATGTTATTCATGATTGCTCGCTTGAGATACAGGCATATGCCGAATGGTTATGGATAGACTCAAAATTCTCACATTCCACAATATAATTTTTAATCCGCGCCTCATTATTAAATGCAGCAGCAATGTCCCTCACCATGTCTTCAACAAACTTGGGATTATCGTATGCACGTTCAGTAACATATTTTTCATCAGGCCGCTTTAGTAAGCCATACAACTCAGATGAAGCCTGCGCTTCAACCATGGTAATAATATCTTCTACCCACATGAATTCATTCATGGCAATTGTCACAGTTACGTGTGAACGCTGGTTATGCGCGCCATAAGCTGAAATCTTTTTCGAACATGGACAAAGACTGGTGACTGGAATCAGTATTTTGACTTTAATCTCATATTGGCCATTCTTTATTTCTCCAAGAAAAGTGACTTCATAATCTAGCAGACTTTTTACACCCGATACTGGTGCAGATTTATTAATAAAATAAGGGAAAGTCATTTCAATATGGCCAGATTTTGCTTCTAGACGCGTCGCCATTTCATGCAAAATAACTTTGAAATTCTCAACGGATATCTCACGCTCATTGGCATTAAGAATCTCAATGAAGCGAGACATATGGGTGCCTTTAAAATGTTGTGGCAAATGCACATACATATTAAACATGGCAACGGTGTGCTGCGCATCACCGGTTTTATCTTGCACTTTAACTGGGTGGCGAATCGCCTTAATACCGACCTTATCAATGGCAATCTGACGTACGTCAGGTAGGTTTTGCACATCTTCAATTGAAAAATCTATGGGGCGATTCATTGATTAACTCTCTAGTTATTAAATGCTTAGTAATCGTTAGAATAATGTTTCTATATATTTAAGTTGTACTCAAAGCGACTTAAAAAGATTCAGAACCGCAAACCTATGAATAGCACAGAAAAAGAAGGAGGCCGGTGTAATTACACGCAACTAAATTAAATGCCTCCTTTAAACTAGCTACTCAACGTCAGCTAGGAGATGACAGAATCGTCAAAAACTTAACGTGATTCATTGTCTACTTTGCAGTAAAGCATGACAATTATCTTAAAGGACTACTCCATTTAGGTAGGTATTGACGGTGGTTTTTCCGCCATTATGATGAGCAACTTAATGATTACTTTTAACAAATATTTCCATACGATATTTCGCCCAATAATAGGCATCCAGCACAGAAATTGCATAAATAAAAATACCTCCAGCAAGCTTGCCGGTCATTGATATCTGCGGCTGGGCAAGATTAAAAGTAATCAGTCCCAAAATAATCATAAAGCAGGCCATGTAGAAACCTCGCTTAGGTGCATTGTTGAGTACTTGGCCCATGCCTGGTAGCAAAATTGCAATAAGCAGCACCCATTTAGGTGATACCGGCCGTTGTAAGACATTGCTGCTTGTTGTCATTTAGTATCCTTAATTGCTTATTGAGCATCTTCTATCGTTTGCCGTATGCTTACGGCTTGTTTAAGCAACCCTTCTACAACTTCTTTGCTTATGGGTGAATTTTCATAAACAGCATTACGCATGATGAGATATTCACCACGCTCTGCCTGCTTGACTAGGTAAGTCAACCTGAGCATATTAGTTGTTACCAACAATTCTTTCATTTTTGAATCACTAAATAATGTTGGTATATAAGGCGTTAGTA
>JBEDKX010000249.1:0-3541 GCA_041171965.1 Pseudomonadota bacterium
TCAGTGGACCATGCTGAAAAAACTTGGGATGCCTATCAAGAATTTTTAAAAGAACCAGGCCCGGTGATTATTGGTGCCATGCCAGGCGCAAGCTGCTTTGGTCCGGCCTACGAGTTCACCTTTATCATGAACAAAGATCTGCGCAAAAAGAAAATTCGCAATAAAGTGCCTATCACTTATGTCACTAGTGAGCCGTATATTGGTCATTTGGGCCTTGGTGGCGTGGGCGATTCTAAAGGTATGTTGGAATCTGAATACCGTCATAATGATGTTAAATGGATTACCAACGCCAAAGTCACCAAAGTGGAAGCCGGTAAAATGTTTGTTACCGAGCACGATAAGCAAGGCAATGTCATAAAAGAACACGAGTTGCCATTCAAATTTTCTATGATGCTACCAGCCTTTAAAGGCGTAGATCCGGTGGCCGCTGTGGAAGGTTTATGCAATCCTAGGGGTTTTGTGCTGATAGATGACCATCAGCGTAGCAAGAAATATAACAACATTTTTGCCGCAGGTGTCTGCGTTGCTATTCCACCAGTAGAAGTGACGCCGGTGCCAACTGGCGCACCTAAAACTGGTTATATGATTGAGTCTATGGTTACGGCGATTGCGCATAATATTGCCGCCGACCTTGCCGGGGAAGTGGCTGACGCCAAAGGCACTTGGAATGCTATTTGTCTGGCGGATATGGGTGATACCGGCGCTGCATTTGTAGCGTTACCGCAAATTCCACCACGCAATGTCAACTGGATTAAAAAAGGTAAATGGGTGCATTTGGCGAAAATTGCTTTTGAAAAATACTTCATTTATAAAATGAAAAAAGGTACAACTGAACCTATCTATGAAAAGTATGTATTAAAAGCGATGGGTATTGAGAAGTTAGATTAAAGATTTTTTGTAAGCCTTACTGCAATATTTCTCATAAGATTAGTAGTATGATTAACTTACCGCACCGGGATTATTAGGATTCAATGCGGTAAGTTCAAACAGTCTTTAGTTTATTTAATTAGGCATACTGAAATTGAGTAAAAGGATCCGTAATTATGAAAAATACTCAGCCACAGCAAGCGGCCAATAATGCAACTGATGCGGTAGAAAAAGCTTATGAAGCGTCATTACAGAGCAGTTTGCAGCAATCCACTCAAGCGGATAGCAACTTTCACCATTTATTTGAAATCATTTCAGATGATATTAAAATGGCTAGCCAGCTCAAGGCTGACGAAGCGGTAGACTTAAAAAACTCAATCAAGCGCGATTTATTAGACGCCGCGCATCATTTAACTGCAACTGGCAAAGAGCTCAAAGATTGGCTAGGTTTCGATATATCGCTTATCAAAAGTGAATTGTGGCTAGCCTTTTCTGAAGCGGCTGATAAAACTACACTTGCGCTTTTGGAACTCAAAAATATTGCGGCTAATGCTAATCGGCTTAGGCACGTTAGTATGTGACGAATGTCATGCCAAACTACACTTTCATAAGCCTAGCCGTATTCCACCTTGTGGAAAATGTCATAGCACCAGATTTCATAGACTAAATTACGAAAATAGCTAATTTCTTATATTCCGTTAATGCTTGGATTTTGCTAATTAATCGTAAGTTATTATTAAATGTAGGTATCGTAACATCATGAAATTTAAAGATTATTATGAAGTTCTTGGCGTTGCGCGTAACGCAACTATAGATGAAATTAAAAAAGCCTATCGTAAACTTGCCCATCAATATCATCCAGATGTCTCTAAAGATCCAGCAGGCGAGGCCAAATTTAAAGAGGTTGGCGAAGCTTACGCCACCTTAAAAGACGCTGAAAAACGTGCCGCCTATGACGAGCTTGGACGCCATCCTGCCGGTGAGGAATTTAAGCCACCCCCTAATTGGGCTGGAAACCAAGGCGGCCAAGAATATTCATTTGATGAAGCAGACTTTGCCGATCTATTTGCTGGCTTCACTAAAGGTCGTCAAAATTCTCAACAGCAAGGTCGCAACAGGCCGATTCCAGGGCAAGATTATGAGCTGGCCACCAATATTACACTGGAAGATGCTTACGCTGGCATTACCGTTGACCTGAATTTTATTGTGCCAGAACATGATCAGCAGGGCCAAATTAAACGCGTGCCACATAACATTAAAGCGCGCATTCCCAAGGGTGTGACTAACGGACAAAAAATGCTGTTACGCGGCAAGGGCGGTAAAGGCTTTCATGGTGGCCCTGATGGAAATCTCTACTTGAATATCAGTTTTTCCCCACACAAACTATTTCGGGTTGTAGATCATGACCTTTTTATTGATTTGCCACTGACACCTTGGGAAGCTGCATTAGGCGCTACGGTTGAAGTGCCAACACTTGCTGGTGCGGTGCATCTGAAAGTGCCGGCTGGCACAAATAGTGGACAAAAGTTGCGTATCAGTAAACGCGGCATGCCAAAAAACAATCTAGGGGACAAGACCGAGCACGGCGATCTTTTTGCTGTGACGCAAATTGTATCACCGACTACACTTTCGGAAAAAGAGCGTGAGCTGCTGCAAGCTTTAGCCCTAAGCTCAACATTTAATCCACGCACCCATTTCAATTAGGAGATATACCATGCAAATGGAGTCTACAGAACTAATCTGGCTGGATGAACAGCATGAAGTTTCCATGACGGAATTGATTGAATTGTCAGGTTTCACTCAGGAAGAGTTACTACATTTACTAGAGATCGGGGCACTAAGCGCTAATAATTCTACCAAAACTGATTTTGTACCGAGTGAGTTGCGCTTTAGTAGTCATTGCCTGATTTCAATCAGAACGCTTTCGCGGCTTAAATCTGATTTTGAACTTGAGCAAAATGCCTTGGGCTTAATGCTGGTTTTTCTAGAGCGGATTCGTCTTCTTGAGTTGCAAGTGCAGGGGCTAGAAAATGCAAAATAGCTCTGATTAGAATAATCAAGGAATGGGTCTCTTTGATTTAAGCGCTTCTACTCAGCCAGAATTTTTTATACACCTCAAACCAAAGCACGCTGACTAATCCGAGCAAAGCACTCAGTAAAAATTGTTGCACTGATATCGGGGAGAAATGAAACATTCCTCGTAATGGCGGTAAGGTTAGCGTTAGCAATAGAAAGGCTAATGCGCCAACAATCACCCACCACAATGCTGGGTTACTTATAGTGATGGTGCGCAGAATAGAGTATCGCCATGAGCGATTGACCAATATTAAACTTAGATTGCCAACAACCAACGTACTAAAGCTACATGTTCGGGCGATTTCTGCGGTAGCGCCTTGGTGCAAGGCATAACCCAATACCAATAAGCTTGCCAGTAATAGCATCGAGCCTTGAATTAGACTAATAAAAAAAACACGTCGACCAAATAATGGTTCTTTTGTAGGGCGAGGAGGTCTATGCATTAGGTTCGATTCTGCAGGTTCAGCCTCGAAGGCAATTGAGCAGGCTGGATTAATAATCATCTCTAAAAATACAATATGTACTGGGGCAAACATAGCTGGCCAACCTAGCAATAAGGGAACAAGCGAAAGACCAACAATAGGTAAATGTACGGCGA
>JBEDKX010000250.1:0-1249 GCA_041171965.1 Pseudomonadota bacterium
AAGTTATTATTTGAGCGATTATTTACGATGCACGCCAGCGGCGTCTAACTTGCCTAAGTATTCCAGCCATAACGCTTCATAGTCTCGCCCCAGATCATACAAATAATCCCAAGAATACAAACCGGTATTATGACCATCAGAGAATACTAACTTGACTGCATAATTGCCAACAGGTTCTATCGCCACGATATTTACATCTTCTTTATCTAGCTGCAATACTTCTTGACCTAGGCCATGGCCTTTCACTTCTGCCGATGGTGAATAAACACGCAGAAACTCACAGGACAATTGACACTCAGTGTTGTTATCAAATTTTATTTCCAGTAATCTCGATGCCTGATGCAAGCGAATGTCAATTGGGCGAGGTGAGTTTGGGTTTAGGCCGCTCATAATTTAGCAATAGTTTTAAAACTAAGATAATAACAGAACGAGCTAGCTTGCTGATATTGAAGAAGCCGTCTTCACCATAAAAACTATGGATTGTAAGAATGCCACGGTCAGTATTGCTTAATTTAGATTAATTATTTATGACTTGGCCAGACATTCTAGCGATAGAAAGACCTACAAATGTATTTATGTGCTGAGCGGATTTAAAAATAAAAAGGCTGCAATTTGCAGCCTTTTTATCTATTGATTACTTAAATGAGTATGACGTTATCTAGAGAAATTGTTGAGCAGATATTTAACGACTAAGTGACATCATGGTTTTCATTTTTTGCATGGCTTTTTGCTCAATTTGGCGTATACGTTCAGCTGAAACGCCGAACTCAGCAGCAAGTTCATGCAAGGTCTTGCCACCAGTTTCTTGTAACCAACGCGCCTCAACAATACGGCGACTTCTGTCGTCTAAGTTATCTAATGCATGCGCTAGACCAGAGGTTTCAGCATATTCAATTTGCTTGGCCTGCATCATTTCTAGTGGTTCTAGGCTCTCATCTTGCAGGTAAGCAATCGGGCTGTAATGCTCATCACTATCATCATCAATGTTGGCTTCAAGTGAAATTTCATGGCCATTTAAGCGCGCTTCCATTTCAATGACTTCTTCAGGCTTTACATTCAAGGTGCGAGCGATATGGTCAACTTCAGCAGGTTGTAGTGTACTTAAACCAGTTCTCATACTACGAAGATTGAAAAATAGTTTACGTTGCGCTTTTGTGGTGGCTATTTTAACTAGACGCCAATTACGCACAATATATTCGTGCATTTCTGCTTTAATCCAATGCATGGCAAAAGATACTAAGCGAACGCC
>JBEDKX010000250.1:1298-3384 GCA_041171965.1 Pseudomonadota bacterium
TATTACCTTCTTGGATTAAATCTGATTGTGGTAGGCCGTATCCGTTGTAGCCGCGCGCAATACTTGCGACTAAGCGTAAGTGCGAAACAATTAATTGTCGCGCTGACTCTAGGTCATTTTCATTTTTGAATTTTACGGCAAGAGAATATTCTTCTTCTGCAGTAAGAATAGGGTAGGCTTTAATCGCTCTAGAGTATTGCTCTAAGCTATCAGCCGAGGTTAAAACAGGTAAGGTTAATGCATTACTCATTGAAATTTACTCCCTCCAATAGTCAACATATTAGCACTCCATCTATGAGAGTGCTAGTGCCTAAAAGGTTCAATTGAGATTAATTGAATTTAAATGAAGTAATTGCGCGCGAGACGGCTAAATAAGAGCCAAGCCAACCAATGAAAATAGCTGATACGATAATAGTTAAAAATAGCGGCCCATTGAATAACGGTAAACTAAAATCACTGCTGTAAAGGTTGGATATTTGAGTAATAGAATCATTGAAAATTTGTAAAACACTTATAACAATTAAAATTGCTAATAGGCCACCAAAAGCACCATACAGTATGCCGGCATATAAGAATGGCACTCTAATGAAGCTGGTAGTTGCGCCCATTAAATTGCTCACTTCAATTTCATCCTTTTGCGTCAGGATTTGCATGCGTACTGTATTACCAATAATTACCATAAGTGCCAGCGCTAATAGCAGTGAAATTAAAGCGATAATTTTTTTACTCAGGGCTAGCAAAGTCGATAAACGTTTCGCCCATTCAGCATTTAATAGCGCCTGATCTACACCAGAAATGCTTTGTAACTCAACTCTAAGCGCTTCTAGTGCTATTGGGTCGGTAGATTTGGCTTGAATGAAAAAAGCATCAGGTAGTGGATTTTTATTGAGCTCGTTAACGACACCGTTGGTCTCACTATTGTTTTCGGATTGGCTTTTAAGTTTTTCCCAAGCTTGATCTTTTGTGACTTGATGAAATTCTTGAATAGACTCATTCTTGGCTAATGCCTGACCTATGCTGTTAATAGTCTTTGCGCTAGCGTCTAATTTAACAAATAAGCTAATCTCAGTTTCATTCTGCATGTGGTTGGTTAATTGGGATAAATTATTAACGCCTATGTAAAATAAACTGGGCAAGCAAAGAGCGGCACCGATGACCAAGCTAATCATAAATGTAGCGAGCTTGTTATTTTGCATACGCATAACTACCAGCTTAATAGCTTGTACGTGGTGGCTTAGAAAAATACTCATGATGTTGATGACTTTGATTGTAATTCACCATTACTTAGGTGCAATATCCGGTTGGTTAATTTTGCCATGCCTTGTACGTCATGTGTGGCGGTAATCACGGTAACCCCAACTTGGTTGAAGTCGTTAAAAATGGCCATAATATCTGCGGCATAACTAGCATCTAAATTGCCTGTGGGTTCATCCGCTATTAAAATTGAAGGACGACTGACCACTGCACGGGCAATGGCAAGACGCTGCTGTTCTCCGCCAGAAAGCGTGATCGGCATGGCTTTTTCTTTATGTAATAATCCGACTTTATCCAAAGCTGCACGTACACGTCTTGCGGCATCAACACCAGTAATGCCATTGATATGCAGTGGCAAAATTACATTTTGAAAGCAATTGCGGTCGTATAATAATTTGTGGTCCTGAAAAACCAAGCCAAATCTACGGCGCATAAAGGGGATTACTGAAGATTTAAGTTTGCTGACATTTTGGTTGGCGATTAGTACTGTGCCGCTGGTTGGACGCTCAATAGCCGCAATCAGTTTAAGCAATGTACTTTTACCTGCGCCAGAATGGCCAGTGACCAACACGAATTCGCCAGCTTCAATATTCAAGCTCACATTCTTTAAAACTTCGTCGCTGCCTGGGTAGCGCTTAGTCACTTGGTCAAATTTAATCATGCTTTTACTTTATAGGTAATGCTAAATATGGGTCTGATTATAGCGTAACGGTAGCTAAAGACATACATTTTGCCTGTTTGATACCATTACATGTCCTATGCAAAAAAGTGATTCAGAATCTAGGTTTGCGCCTAAAAAACTGATTAATCTATCATTGCATCAATAAACTCA
>JBEDKX010000251.1:0-2047 GCA_041171965.1 Pseudomonadota bacterium
ATTGGTGATTTTTAGTTGATTGATGCGTCTGTCAAAAACATCCAAGGTATTGATCTTTAGGTCTACTTTCTGAATAGACAAAGCATCATTTTGTTTTGTTACGCTAGATAAATTATTCATTACTGTGCGCCACGCGTCAGCATCTAAATAATCCAAATTCCCAGTTATCTGCAAACCTTTAGACTTATTCAGCTCAATATTGCTGTTTAAATAATTGGCGATAGCTGTGCTATTACTCACGTTATTGAAGTGAATGCTGGCCTGATCCACTTGTAATTTCCCGTGATTAGCAGTTCGCAACACTTTCGTAGCAATTTTATTGCCAATGTTAACGATAAATGTGTCGCTATTATCATCTTGTTTTTTATCAATACGAATGTTCAGATGTTCGCTTGCATTTTTATTGAACGGCACAGGTAAGCGAGATGTGACACCAAACAAGTCTGCGCGTATGCCAATGTTGACACGTGGTTTTTGGATAAGAATGTCACCGACCCAGTCAGTATTGCCACTAATATAATTAGCGCCTTTTCCTAGGGTTTGCTTAAGTACTTCGTCGTTTAGTTTTCCTTTAGCCGTGACTCTAATAATTTTGTCTTTGCCGGAATTTAGATTGAAAACCAAAGGTGAACCAAAAATACTAGCCTTTATATTGCTTGCATTTAAACTACTTTCAGTAAACTCTAATAGACCATTGATTTGGTTTAGCGCTGGCATTGTTGCACTTTCCATATGGCCATTACTGATTTGATACGCACCTTTAATGAGTGCCGCATCTGGGTTATTCAGTGGAATTTTTAAGCTCAGATTCAACTTAGCGCTACCGCTGGTTTTAAGGTCGGTAGTAAAGCCTTGGGTGACTTGTGCTACCGGGCTTTTATTCACAAAATGAATGCCCTCAGCAACCGGTCCTTTTAGCTCGCTCTCCACGCTCAGTATAGGTTCAGCGGCATCTAACTTGGCGATGATGATTTTACTTTTGAGCAGTTCATTGCCTAAAATATGCCCAGCATTTGCGTGAAGCTCCATGCGAGTGCCTTCAAATAGCATGTCTAAACCCAGTGCCTCGACATTCGGCCAGCCTAAGCCATACTCAATTTCACTATTTTTAACTTTTGCAGTAACTCTAAATAAACCTAGCTTACTATCGAGATTGCCTTTGCTATCGACAAACGGAAAGTCAGCTAAGCGACCTTTAGTGATCACGTTAATATTTTCAACGTCTCCAGACAATATGGAGGTATCCAGCCAATGCAAAGTATCTTTACCCAGCGTGATTGGATAATAAAATAGGGCATATTTAGCATTGCCGCGGGAAAATTTGGCTTTTAAGTCAAGGTAGCCACCTTTGTTGCCATCCAACAAATAATCGGCATTAATCGTACCAGCTAAATGTGGGTTACTAATACGAATGTCGCTAGCCCTAATTTTAGTTTCACTGCCTTTGATTATCCAGTTGAAGTCACCTTCTAATGTGTCAACAGGCAGTGGCCAGCGTAAGTTATCTTTAAAGTCTAAGCCGGCATTTATGGTTTGCAAGCTTAGCTTGCCTGCGTTTTGGTTAGCTGAAACTTCTCCAGTTAAATTGCTGAAGCCAGGCATTTTGTCGTGCGCTTGTATGCTTAATCCATTAAATTTGGAGTTGAGTAGATAGCTTTTTGTGGCTAACTGATTACCTTCCCAATTGAGTACTAAATTGTCTAAGTTGCCGGTGGTTGCTAGCCCTGCAATTTTTTCTAGTACTGCAGTCGGCAGTGGTAATTGGGCTAGGTAGGGATTCATAGTCGCTAGATTGACATGGGCTAATTTAACGCTTAATGCCTTCAATCCTTGCGGTTTTTCTCGATAGCTAGCGCTGGCATCTTGTATATTCAAACCATTATTGGTGACTAAAGTTAAGTGCTCACCACTAAAAAACTGGCTACTAATTAGGTGCTGTGCTGAGATTAACTTACTTACACTTAGGTTCTGCCAGCTAAGTTTCCCAGCTAATTTATTGAGAAAAATAGGCTCAGCATCGGTTTTGAGTTGAATCTTTACATTGCTT
>JBEDKX010000251.1:2071-4024 GCA_041171965.1 Pseudomonadota bacterium
GTTTTGAGTTGAATCTTTACATTGCTTAAGCTGACATTGCTGGAAATAGATTTAAGCTGCTGGTTAGCAAAATCAACAGCAATATCAGCGCTGCCTGTACCCGCTTGTAAATCAATCGGATAATCTAACCAAGGTTTAAAAGCTGCCATATTGGCATTTTTTAGCTGTGTTGTGATGCTACCATTCCATTGCTCTATACGGCTTACATCACCACCATGCAGTGTGCCACTTATCATAATTGGATTGTTTGTGCCAACGGAAGGCATCGCAGTCAATTTGATTTGATGGCTTTTAAGTAAACTCTTCCAAGTTGGACTTTTTATTTGTAGATTAAGCTTATTCAAGCTTAGAGCCGGTGCGCCGCGCATTTCATCCAACCAAAGCACTTTGGCGTTTATTACTTCTAATTTACTTTGGCGTAGCAACCAATTGGGTAAATCAGGTTTAGCCGCGCCGCGCATGCTAATGCCGGCGACAAAAACTTCACCGTTCGCCATGCGACGAATAGTCAGTTCTGGAGAATGAACAATTAGCGTAGCAAGATGTGGCTCAAATAAGCCTATGCTAAGCCATGATAAGCTAAGGTCTGTATTTTTAAGTTGCAAAGCAGGGCGGTTTTGCGCATCATAAATATCAATATTTAATAGAGATAAATGTGGATTGATGCCTTGCCAATCAGCTTTTATGCTGCCGATCACTACTTTTTGTTTGGAGGCATTGCTGGCAAAACTAGCTATTTTTTCTTTATATTGATCAATATTAGGAAATAATAAAAACTGAACTGCTAAGGCGGTCAGCAACACGATGACGATAATAATGCCCGTCAGCCAAAACGCAAGGCGGTATATCAAAAGCAGAGATTTTTTTACCATATTGGCTGAACTGGGGCTTTATATTTTTGCCTATAAAAATGTAGCTAGGCAAGTTTAATTTGATGGATGTTTAGTCGTTCTATTTTACTGCAATATCTGCCATTTAAATTAAACTACTCGGCATTAGCCGCGCAATATCGCACTAAAAGTTAAAGATATTCATGACTATGGCACTAATCATTTAGAATAACGCTCTTTGACGAATTAATAATGAGCTTTAGCTCATATATTCTACGTAAAACCCAAGTGCTGAGCCAAGTGCTGACTTGGTTTGAGTAGCTGCAAACGCTGCAAAAAATTTGGTCTAAAAATATTATTTACTTTTATTATCTGTGATGGTTTTAACTTGATTCAATTCAAACAACTTACCTTAGTTCGTGGCTTAAAAGTCCTTATTCAAGCAGCCTCGCTACAACTGCATCCGGGTCATAAAGTCGGATTAACGGGTGCAAATGGCGCGGGTAAATCTTCACTTTTTGCCTTGTTGCGTGGCGAAATGCAGTTGGAATCTGGCAGTTTAGACATGCCAGCCAGCTGGGTAATTGCCCATGTGGCGCAAGAAACACCAGCGCTTTCTATGCCCGCCATTGAATTTGTATTAGATGGCGACGTCGAACTACGCACTGTTGAGGCGGCATTAGCCACCGCCGAAGCGAATCATAAAGGTGAGTTAATCGCCGAATTACACCATCGTTTGATGGATATTGACGGATACAGTGCGAAGGCACGCGCGGCAGAATTGCTTAGTGGTTTAGGGTTTAGCCAAGCAAATTTGCAGCAAGCGGTTTCTACTTTTTCTGGTGGTTGGCGGGTACGATTAAACTTGGCGCGCGCTTTAATGTGACCAACCATTTGGACTTGGACGCGGTAATTTGGCTAGAAGGTTGGCTGCAAAGCTATCGTGGCACGCTGGTATTAATTTCGCATGATAGAGATTTCTTAGATGCGATTGTTAATCACATTGCGCATATCGAGCAACAAACGCTGACTTTGTATCGTGGCGGCTATTCTGACTTTGAGCGTCAGCGTGCTGAAAAGCTAGCACTGCAACAAGCCATGTTTGAAAAGCAGCAGCGTAAAG
>JBEDKX010000251.1:4077-5278 GCA_041171965.1 Pseudomonadota bacterium
CGTAAAGTGTCTCATTTACACAGCTATATTGATCGCTTTCGTGCGCAAGCCACTAAAGCGCGCCAAGCACAAAGCCGTATTAAAGCTTTAGAACGTATGGAAATGATTTCTGCCGCCCATGTAGATTCACAGTTTAACTTTGAATTTAGAGCGCCCGTTTCCGCGCCAGATCCACTGTTGGTGCTAGATGATATGTCGGTTGGCTACAATAATGTTGCCTTAATTAAAGACATAGTTTTAGCCATTCGACCAGGCGAGCGTTTAGGTTTACTCGGTCGTAATGGGGCGGGTAAAACCACTTTAATCAAGTTGCTGGCCAATGAGTTACAGCCCTTAAGCGGAAAGCGCGTAGAAGGCAAAGACTTAAATATTGGCTATTTTGCCCAGCATCAGCTTGAACAACTGCGTCCTGATGATTCGCCGCTAGAACACATGATGAAGCTGGACCCGCTGACACGCGAGCAAGAGCACATGAATTATTTAGGTGGTTTTGATTTTAAAGGCGAAATGGCCAGGTCACCTTGTGCAAATTTTTCTGGCGGTGAAAAATCACGCTTGGCCTTGGCTTTGTTGATTTGGACACGACCTAATTTATTGCTACTAGATGAGCCCACCAACCATTTAGATTTAGAAATGCGCCATGCGCTAACGTTAGCGCTACAAGATTATGAGGGCGGCGTAATTTTGGTTTCGCATGATAGAGCCTTGCTGCGCGCCACTTGCGATGAATATATATTAGTCGCCGATGGTAAGGCCGCGCCATTTGATGGCGATTTAGAAAATTATGGCCAATGGTTAGCCGAGCAACGTTTAAAAGATAAACAAGCCACGCAAGTGATTGCCACGGATAAACCCAACAAAAATGATCGCGCCGCGAATAAAGCTGATAAGCAAGCTAGAATTTTAGAGCGCAGACCTTTAGTCAAAGAGTTAGAGCAAATTGAGCTAAATATTACTAAGTGGAATGCCGATAAAAAAGTGTGTGATGATAGATTAAATGACAGTGAACTTTATACCGCCAGCGACAAAACTGAGTTGCAAGAGTTGCTTAAAAAGCAGGCAGACTTAGTCAGTAAGCTAGACATAACAGAAGAGCGTTGGTTAGAATTGCACGAGTTGTTAGAAGCGATACCAACGTTAGACTAAACATTAATTTTAAAACCGAACTATTAAACCGAACAATGCTAGGACTCAATATGGA
>JBEDKX010000252.1:0-3114 GCA_041171965.1 Pseudomonadota bacterium
ATTTAAATCTCAGTAATTGGTGGCGTAGAATCTTGTTAATTAAATTTACATTCAATCCAGCAACATATACTTATTTAACATTTCTATCTACCGCAAAAACTAAGACTAATATTTAAGTATGCATGAAATGTGAAGCTTAGTCTCTTGCGCATAGCAAGAGCTAGAATCTGACACAGCTACTGATTAACTAGCTGTATTAACCAATAGCGCTGACACGGTTAGCGGAGTCTTATTTCTCCAGCTGAAACTAATTGCTTGGCTAAAGTTTCACCAATCGCCGTGCTAGCGCTAGCGCCAATACGTTTTGCAATACGGCTAGCAAAATCTTCTTGGCTAGTAAAATCGACAATTTCCTCTTGCTTAATCACTTCGCGTGCAACGAAATCAGCGCTTCCGATAGCATCCGCCAAACCCAATTTAACACCTTGCTCACCACTCCAAAATAAGCCGCTAAAGGTTTCAGCTGTTTCTTTTAAACGTGCGCCTCTGCCCTTCCTCACCACGTCTTTAAATTGTTCATGAATTTCATTTAGCATGGTTTGTGCCAGTACTTGCTGCTTCGGATTAATCGGCGAAAATGGATCTAACATGCCTTTATTTTCACCTGCCGTCATCAAACGGCGCTCAACCCCAACTTTTTTCATTACTTCGGTAAAACCATAGCCGTCCATTAGCACACCAATAGATCCAACTATGCTAGCTTTATCAACATAAATTTTATCGGCTGCAACGGCAATATAATAACCTCCAGATGCGCAAATATCCTCGACCACTGCATACACAGGGATAGCCGGATGTAATTTCTTTAAACGATAAATTTCATCATTAATAATGCCAGCCTGCACGGGACTGCCACCAGGGCTATTAATGCGTAAAATAATACCTTTGGTACCTTTGTTATCATAAGCGTCATGCAAACTACTCATCACAGAGTCTGCATTAACTTCACCACCGGCTTCAATAACACCATTAATTTCGATCAGCGCGGTGTGAAATGCTGCACTTTTTTTGCCGCCGCCGAATACGCCTAGGGCATAAAAGAGAATTATGAACAAATTAGAAAAAGAAGCTCTTTTGGCGGAGTAATAGACAATATCAAAGAGCTTATCTCACAGAGAAAGAAAGCCGCAAATGTCCTTTATGAAATAGGCATAAGAATCTTGTGCCGGTGCGTGTGGATGTTGACTATCTTCTGACATGTTTTTTCTCAATGAAAAATTTAAAAATATATTGAATTATCGGCTATACATAGCTTGATACAAGCTACTTTATTCTAACTAGCAGTGTCTATATTAATGATAATTTGTTGGTTTTGTTCAGTTACTTCTATTGCTTTTAAGCGCTTACCTTTACACGGACCCATCACACAAAAACCAGTATCTGGCTGATAATGTGCGCCGTGTGTGGCACAAATCAAATAATCTTTTTGTACTGTGAAAAACTCGCCTTCATTCCAGTCCAATTCAACTGGCACATGCGCGCATTTATTAACAAACGCATAAGGTTTGCCATGAAATCTTACGACAAAGCCTGTAGAAAATTCACCTAAAGCTGGCAATGGAAAACGAATTCCCTTACCTTCGTTTGTCAAATCTTCACTTTTAAAGCTAATGGTATTTACGGTTTGATTCATAAAAAAATAACCTAAGCATTTTCCAACAACCACAAACTCAAGCTGGAAAAATCATTAAATTGCTGAATTGGATTCAAGTGCTGCCATTGCTCAGCTTGTTGCGCACCGTAAGTGACACCAATCGCACTAACGCCAGCATTTTGTGCCATGTGTAAATCATAACTGGTGTCGCCTATCATTAAGGTACGCTCTGGCATTACAACAAAATGATCCATTAACTCATTTAACATTTGTGGATGTGGTTTTGAAAAGCACTCATCTACTGTACGTGTTGAATGAAAAAATCTAGTCAAACCTGTATGCTCGAGCGCTAAATTCAAGCCACGACGACCTTTGCCAGTGGCCACAGCCAACTTATAACCACGTTTATGCAGCGCTTTGATTGTTTCGGCAGCACCTTCAAATAGGGGGATCTTACTTTCACCTGCATAGTAATTAGCACTATATTGGCTTGCAAATGCTTGCGCTTTTTCAGCTGGAATATCGCCATACAAGCTGTGAATAGCCTCGCGCAGACCCAACCCGATAATATCGCTTGCCGCCTGTGATGTGATGGTCGGCAAGCCTACCTGCTCGGCGGCCTTAAGTACTGCATCGGTAATCATGCTAGTAGAATTGGCTAAAGTACCATCCCAATCCCATACAATTAAATCAAACTGCTTTGCCATTCGTATTTACACTTTCTAGATTGATATTTTTTATGAGCTAACTAATGATTAGGGCTCAAATTAATGCCTAAAGTTCTGAGTAATATTTAACTTGCTAATTAAGTCTATGGTTCTAACTTTAATAAAAACTTACTGAGCTCCGCTGGCATAGGCGCTACTAATTCAAGCTTATCGCTTGTTAATGGATGTCGAATTTTAGTCACGGAAGAATGCAAAAACATGCGCTTTAAGCCATGCTTTACCAGAGTCTTATTCAACGCAAAATCACCGTATTTATCATCACCCACAATCACAAAGCCTAAATGCGCTAGTTGGACACGTAGTTGATGGGTACGACCGGTCACCAATTGTGCCTCCAGCAAACTAAACTTGCCGATCACTGGACTATTGTAATTTTTAAGTAATTTGAAAAGCGTTTCTGAAGTTTGTCGCTCATCATATTTATCTTTTGAAGCGTCCGTCACCACATTTACGCGACGCTCGCCATTAGGTAAAAGATATTTCTGCAAATCTAGCACTACACGTTTTTTTGCTTCCAACCATTCGCCCTGCACCAACATCAGGTAACGTTTATCAGTTTGGTGGTTACGAATTGCTTCATGCAAAGCCACCAGTGCAGTTCTCTTTTTAGCTAGCATCAGCACGCCAGAAGTTTCACGGTCTAAACGATGTACTAACTCTAAAAACTTAGCTTTTGGTCGCTCTAATCGGAGCTGCTCAATAACGCCACGACTAATACCACTACCGCCGTGTACTGCAAAGCCAGCCGGTTTATCAATCACTAGCATTGCGTCATCTTCATAAATAATGGCT
>JBEDKX010000253.1:0-3054 GCA_041171965.1 Pseudomonadota bacterium
GTATAAGCGGTCTGGCTCTTCCAAATTATCCAAACGCTCGTCCAAGGCTTGATCACGGCTATCCACCATAAAACGGTAGGCTTGCATTAAGCCGGCTGGGCCGACAAATTTATCCGGGTTCCACCAGAATGATGGGCAGGATGTGGTGCACGCACCGCACAATATGCATTCGTAGAGGCCATCCAGCTTAGCTCTATCGGCCGGCGATTGCAGGCGCTCGGTGGCAGGCGGTTCATCGTTGTTGACTAAATACGGCTTAACCGAATTGTAGTTTTCAAAGAACTGCGTCATGTCCACTACCAAGTCGCGTATCACCGGCAAACCTGGCATAGGCCTTAACACCACTGGCTCTTCTAGGTCAGACAATTTGGTGATGCAGGCCAAGCCATTTTTACCATTGATGTTCATGCTGTCGGAACCGCACACGCCTTCACGGCAAGATTAGCGCAGGCTTAAACTGTCGTCCAAATCTTTAATACGCAACAAGGCATCCAGCAACATTTGATCGCTGTCTTCCAAGACCACGTCGTAGTCTTGCATGTAGGGTTTTTTATCGACATCTGGGTTAAAACGGTAAATTGAGAATTTCATTAGGGTTTCTCTAAATAACTAAATTTGTTTGCTTAATCAGTATAGGTTTATTTAATCGTTAGCTTAGTAAACACGTGGCTTAGGCTCAAAACTAGGCACTGTTTGCGGTTTTAAGCGTACTGGTTTATAGGCTAGTTTATGGCCTTCACGGTAATACAATGAATGGGTAAGCCAATTAACATCGTCGCGCTCGCTAAAGTCTTCGCGGCAATGTGCGCCACGGCTTTCTTTACGGGCTTCCGCCGCGTGCATAGTAGCTAATGCCACTTCTACCAAGTTATCAAGCTCTAAAGCCTCGACTCTTGCAGTGTTGAATACTTGGCTTTTATCTTTTATTACGGTGTTCTTAGCACGTTCAGCCACTTTATCGATTTCCGCAACACCGGCATGTAACAAGTCAGGAAAGCGAAACACGCCACAATGTGTTTGCATGGCTAAACGTAAATCATTGCCTACGTCTTTCACGGTTTCGCCTTCTGTTTGCGTATCTAGGCGATTCAGTCTGGCTAAAGTCATATCACAGGCATCTGCTGGCAATGGTTTGTGATTGGCGTCTTTTTTAACTTCTTCCACCATTTTGTCGCCAGCCGCACGACCAAATACCACTAAATCTAATAGTGTCTAGTAGTGAGTTAGAGCCTAAACGATTCGCGCCATGCACAGATACACAAGCGCACTCACCTACCGCATATAAACCATTCACCACTGATTCACCGCCATCAGCATTTGGCACTACTACTTGGCCTTGCAGATTGGTTGGAATGCCGCCCATCATGTAATGCACGGTAGGCACGATAGGAATTGGGTCTTTAATCACATCGACGTTGGCAAAGGTTTTGGCAATTTCACGTATGCCAGGCAATTTATCGTTAATCAGCGCTTCACCAAGATGGTCTAATTTTAGGTAGACCGCATCTTTATTTTTACCCACGCCACGACCGGCTTTAATTTCTGTAGCAATAGCGCGTGAAACCACATCGCGACTGGCTAAATCTTTCGCATTAGGTGCGTAACGCTCCATAAAACGCTCGCCTTCGCTATTGAGTAAATAGCCACCTTCACCGCGTACGCCTTCGGTAATCAACACACCCGCATTAAGTACACCAGTTGGGTGGAATTGCCAAAACTCCATATCTTGCAATGGAATGTTGGCGCGTGCCGCCATGCCTAAGCCATCACCTGTATTAATGAACGCGTTAGTGCTAGCTTTGAATATACGACCGGCGCCGCCAGTAGCCAACAAAGTAGCTTTGGCACGAATGCAATGTACTTCGCCTGTTTCGATTTCCAGCGCAAGTACGCCCAAAACATCCCCACTAGCGTCTTTTAACAAATCTAACGCCAGCCATTCTACAAAAAACTGTGTATTAGATTGCACATTACGCTGATACAAAGTGTGCAACATGGCGTGACCAGTTCTATCTGCCACGGCACAAGTACGTGAGATGGCTTTTTCACCAAAGTTTTGCGTCATGCCACCAAATGGGCGTTGAAAAATCTTGCCATTTTCTAAACGGTCAAACGGCATGCCAAAATGCTCAAGCTCGTAAATCGCTGCAGCAGCATTTTTACACATAAACTCAATCGCATCTTGGTCACCCAAAAAGTCTGAACCTTTGATGGTGTCGTACATGTGCCACAACCATTTATCATCCGCCACATTGCCAAGCGCGGCTGCAATGCCACCCTGCGCTGCAACCGTGTGTGAGCGTGTAGGAAAGACTTTACTTAAAACGGCTACTTTCAAGCCAGATTGCGCTAATTGCAATGAAGCGCGCAAGCCTGCCCCGCCGCCACCTACCACTAGTGCATCAAATGTTTGAGTTGCTAATGCCATCACTATTAAACCTTAAATAAATGTTCTAAAAAATATGAGTCAAATATCAGTCGAATATCATTCAATCTGGGATTTATCGCTGTTTACATTAAAAATAACCAACTTGCCCATGCAATATATACCCATAACAACACCACCAATATTTTCAACAAACCACTGCGTACTTGCATATTCGGCACGTAATCTTTAAACACATCGCGTATGCCTAACCATGCGTGAATAGATAAACTAATCCAAAACAACCAGCTAGCGATACGAAACCAAGTTGGCTGAAAAAATTCTAAAAATGCTGCATAAGTATCTGGTTGCAATACACAAATACGGACAAACAACATAATGCTGTAAACAGCCATAATTAAGGCTGTTAGCCTTTGCATCAACCATGCACGCATGCCGGGATAACGCTTGGTGAGTAACTCTATTACCATAATTTAACCGCCAATACCAAAGTAGCCAACACACCCAATACCAACACTATTTTGCTGGTATAACGCGCTTTCATTAGCGTGGTCATCCAATGCACATCCATGGCTAAATGTCTTACGCCAGCAAAAAAGTGGTGAAAAAATGCCCAAGCAAATCCAAGCATAATAAGTTTGCTGAAAGGTGAATTTAAAATTGAAACG
>JBEDKX010000254.1:0-2801 GCA_041171965.1 Pseudomonadota bacterium
GTTTTTAGTAATGTAGTAAGAAAAGTCAATCTCAGGAATTGTATTGCTGCCCACTTGCAATTCTGCACTAGTGCTACCGTACAAAGCTGTAGCAATATCAGCACCATACGCTGCGCTTGTTTGTGCACCCAAATTACTATCCACGCTTGGATTGACATGCGTTGCACGTAAACGCACCACAAAATCGCCAGCCTCAGCTTGTGCTAATACTGGGGCAAAAGCGGCTACTACTGCTAATACTAATAATGACTTTTTCATTTTCGGACTCTCCACATAAAGAAACAAATAAATTCGATAGCTGAATTTTATGCCTAGTGAAAAAATCCGACTTGACCTGTGTCAAACGTAGGCATAAAACAAACAAATTGTTGTTTTATTACAACGTCAGATCTAAATCAGATCTAAGTATTATTATGTGAATGCAAGAAAAATAGATTAAGCCGCGCGCTCGAACCAGGCAATAGATTCCACATGTGCAGTGTGTGGAAACATATTAATCACGCCAGCCGCTTTAAGAATGTAACCTTTTTCGTTCACCAGCACATCGGCATCGCGCGCCAAAGTCGCTGGATTACATGACACATAAACAATCCTTTGCGGACTATTACTGTCATCTAGAGATTTAATCAATTCAAAAGCGCCATCGCGCGGTGGATCTACCAGCCATTTATCAAAACGGCCTAAATTAGCCAGTGATTCTGGCGTCATTTTGAATAAATCAGCCACGCCAAACTGCGTATTAGTAATTTGATTCAGTGCCGCACTTTCATTGGCCCTATCTACCAAATTAGCCAAACCTTCTAAACCCAACACCTGCGCGCCACTGCGGGCAATCGGCAAAGTAAAGTTACCAATACCACAAAAGAAATCGGCAATTTTTTCGCCCACTTGCGGATTAAGCAATTGCATCGCGCGACGTATCATCACTTGGTTAATTTGCGGGTTTACTTGGGTAAACTCATTCGGTTTAAAGGGGTAAACCAAATCAAACTCAGGCAAGCTATATTTAAGCTGCGGCAAGGCTTTTTCTAAGGTGCCGACTGGATAAAACGGCTTAATGGTATCTGGACCTTTTGTTTGCGTCCAAATCTGCACTGCATGGGTATCAGCAAAGGTTTTTAGATGCACTTCATCTTCTACCGTTAGCGGTGCCATGATGCGGAAAATCAATACAATGACTGGCAAGTCAGAATTACTTACTTGGGCTTCAGGCTTTTCATTTGACTGGGCTTCGCCCACGGCCAGCTCAATTTGCGGAAGTTTATCTCGAATACTCAATTGCACTATCATGCTTTGCAGCGGCTCAATTAAGGCTGAAACTTCAGGCACTAACACTTCACAACTATTCATATCGGCCACATAACGGGTGGCTTTTTCGTTAAAGCCAACCAACACGCGCTGCTTTTTATCGACATATTTAACGCTTAAACGGGCTTTATGGCGATAACCCCAAATTGGGCCGTAAATCGGCGGCAAAATATTGTCCGGCCTAACTTTACCGATATGCGTTAAATCATTTTCCAGCAGCCTTTGTTTTGCCGCCACTTGTGCAGAAAAATCCAAATGCTGTAATTTACAACCGCCGCATAAACCATAGTGTTTACATTTAGGTGTCACTCTTTGGTTAGATTGTTTGAGCACCTCAACTACATTCGCCACTTCGTAGCTCGGTTTGATACGGTGCGATTGAAAAGTGACTTTTTCATTAGGCAAAGCCCCGTCTATAAAGATAGTTTTACCTTCAAAATGCGTGACGCCACGGCCTTCTTGGTCAAGCGACTCAATAATTGCCTGCTTGGTTTCTGGAATAATGGGGACTTGATTGCGATTTCTAGAACGACGTGCCATGAAAAAACCTGAATTTCAAAGAAGTTGAGATTTTAACGCATTATGCTGCAAATAATGTCAGCACTATTATAAGAGCAATATTATTCGTATTTAGGCGGAAATTTGTGCTTGAAGCAAGCAAGAGCAACATTATTCGCATGTAGGCG
The DNA here is from genome assembly GCA_041171965.1 of Pseudomonadota bacterium. Lineage (GTDB taxonomy): Bacteria > Pseudomonadota > Gammaproteobacteria > Burkholderiales > Methylophilaceae > Methylotenera. Next base: position 1,995 of record JBEDKX010000254.1, read on the forward strand.
GAAATTTGTGCTTGAATCAAGCAAGCTTGGCCCAGCGGCTTAATCAAGTAACTTAAGTCAGTAATTTGATTTCGGCCTCGTAAGCGGCGTGGCTAAGTTGCCCGCGCATGAGCTGAAAGCGTAAATAGAGCAATTGTATGTTCGTCACAGCGACTTCACCATCGGCTCGAATAGCATCAATGCCGCCGGCTTTGTAAATATCCCAAAGTTTCGCGCCATCCAAACTCGACTGGCCAGAAAAACCGCACAATTTAGCCAAATCATTCAGTGCTGTATTGGTATGATGGCTAAACGCGTCCAACTTAACCATTAAATCTAGGTGGCAGGCAGGGCTATGGCCATTAATGCCTATATCCACTCCGTATAAAGCCCAATAAGCACTTGCATTAACGCCATGTATGAGTGCGCGATAATGCAGCACTGGCAAATCAAAAGTATTGCCATTCCATGAGATTATTTGCGGCTTATATTGGTCTATAACAGCAAAAAAACTTTGAACAATTTCAGCTTCAGGCGCGTTATTGCTAGCCAAACTCCAAACTTTAAAATTTTCACCTGTTCGCAATACACACGAAATCGCGCAAATACGCTGTTGGTACAAGGGTAAAAATTCTGTGCCATGCTGCTGGCGAGCTTGATGATAGGCAATATTGGCCACATCTTCTGCAGAAGTATCTTGCGGTAAATCGTACAAAATGCGCAGCCCATCAGTATCAGGAATGGTCTTAATATGAAATGCGAGCGTTGCTGTCATGAGTATTCTTACTTAAAAATGATGGGACGAAAGCTTTGCACAAAACAATAATC
>JBEDKX010000255.1:0-1936 GCA_041171965.1 Pseudomonadota bacterium
GTATCAAGCTGGCATTCCGATTTTAGAGGCGATCAAGATTTGTGAGAAAATCGTCGGTAATAGCGTAGTGGCTGATGCGCTTAGCCGCGTACATACACAAATTAGCGCAGGTCATCTTATGAGTGAAAGCTTTCACAACGCTGGTTTATTTCCCCTGCTAGTGGTGCGTATGATACGCATCGGTGAAAACACGGGTAAGTTAGATAAAGCATTGCTCAATATCAGTTATTTTTATGACCGTGACGTCAATGATGCCATGCAAAAAATGCTGAAGATGATAGAGCCTGCGCTCACCGTATTATTGGGCGCTATTCTTGGTTTTATTATGTACTCAGTGCTGGGGCCAGTTTATGATTCCTTCAGCAAACTTAAAATCTAATCGGCTATCGTTAGAAAGCATGTTTAACCTTAGTCAGAAAAAATTAGTGTTATGTGCCACGGCCAATCATTTGTTGGCTGGGTTTTGGCATGCAGGGCAATTGCAAAGCTACCAAATATTTAATAATGATGACGCTGGTCATGATGCTTTTGCAATAATGCTACAAAAAAACGCAGCGATACCGCTGTATTTTCTGGCAGATACCGTCGCTGAGGATTACCGAATTGAGCGAATTCCGCATAACTTAGGCATGGCTAAGCGCGAGCTCATAGCACGAAAACTTAAGCAATGTTACAGAGGTTTAGAATATTGCACGGCATATTTTATCAATCGTGAAACTGATCAACGCAAAGATGATTTATTTTTATTTGTCGCACTTAATAATGTCGATTTCTTGCAAGACTGGCTAGCGCGAATACAAGCAGCAAGATCACCGTTAGTCGGTATTTATTTAATGGCGATGCTGAGTCAGATATTGCTAAAGCGGCTAAAGCTCAAATCACCACATATCTTATTATGTGAAAAGTTATCCTCTGGCTTACGGCAAACTTATCTGCATAACGGCTATTTTCGTATGAGTCGCTTAGTGCCTAATATTCCAACTGAGTCTGATCAATTAAATGATTTTTATTTAGCTGAAACAGAAAAAATGCGGTTATATTTAATTAGTCAGCATTTCATTAAACGAGAAACAATACTTAGTTTAGTATTGGTTAATATTAATGATGCTAACCAACAAACTAGCTCTTATTTGAACCGTCAGTCAGGGTTCACTTGCACAGATGTTAATGTAAGTCAGCTTGCGAAAAAAATGCATTTGCCCACAGATTTTATGACAAAAACTCCAGCATTACTCAATATGCAGTTGTTGGCTAGTGGTGCAGTGTTGGCTAATCTAGCACCGAAATCACTGACCAAGCAATATCGATTGAGTCAAATTAAGCAGCTAATTAACCTGGCTACTATCCTATTAGGCCTACTGGGTCTAATTGCCGTAGCTTGGTTTGTGCAACAAGGTTTAAATTACACGTCATCACTGAACCAAGCCGCGAAAGAAACTGCTATACAACTACAGCGCTATGGTGAAGTGGCTAAAAAACTTCCTGAAATGCCTTTTAGTTCCACCAATTTAAAAGCGGTGGTCGCTTTAAATAGCACCATTGCTGCTTATCAAAAATCACCAAAACGGCTGATGCTAGTGGTGAGCGCCGCCTTAGAAAAACTCCCAGAAGTTAAGGTAGACCGATTACGCTGGGTATTTACTAGCGACCTTAATATTAAAGATGAGGACAAGTTACTAACGAGCCCAGTTGTAAATGTTGGCATTAGGCAGATTGCAGATCCAAAAAAGATATATGAGATTGGCTTTATTACGGCAGAAATAGCTAACTTTAATGGTGATTACCATGCGGCACAACTGAGCGTTTATAAGCTGCTGGCGACTTTTAAAAAAGATAATAATGTAGCTGAAGTGAGCGAGTTGCAAGCGCCGATAAATTTGGATTCTTATTCAGGCCTGCAGGGCAATATGGCTGATGTGCCGGCTACTAAAAAATT
>JBEDKX010000255.1:1991-3766 GCA_041171965.1 Pseudomonadota bacterium
TTTAAACTTAAACTAATACTCAAGGCACCTGACATGCCTGAATTGAAACAGTGACGACCTTGGATAATATAGCTTCACAAAAAATTCTTTTGGTTAGGACTGATTGGCTAAAGTTAAAAGTAGCGTTGGCGGCTATCGTTATGGTTGTTATTGTATTTTCGCTATTCATTCTACTTGCACATAATTATTCGGCCCGCCAGAAAGATATCTTTCAAATACAACAAAATCTGCTCAATGCCGCACGCCAGCATTACCAATCTTCAGGCTTAGAAAAAAGCGTTGCTACTGCATACTTACCCAAATATAAGCTGCTAATTCAGCAAGGTTTTGTCGGTGAAGAGAGACGAGCAGAATGGATAACCGCTTTGCATGCACAACATAAGGCACACAAACTATTTGATATTAAATATCATATTCGTCCGCAGGAAAATTACCAGCCAATCTTTGCCGAGAGGTTTAGCGGCATCTTGTTGCATAGATCTGTGATGACATTAGATTTAGACATGCTGCATGAGTTTGACATCCTGCTATTGACGGAGTCCTTAGCCAGCAAAAACATCGCCCCATTTATGATACATGATTGCGAAATCACTAGGCTAGATAAGGCCGGTGCATTGGCTAATCCACTGACGGCCAATTTACATGCTAAGTGTGAGCTGGATTGGCTGACCATCAATGAGCCGGCAGCGTCTCAATCCTTAGTGATTGAATAATGATGCAGCAGTTAAAGCGCTTTACTTTTTTAGGTTTAATGATAAGTGTATTCGCTAGTTTCAATTTAGCTTCATTAGAAGCTACAGCCAATGAAAAAATTGGCCGACTATTCACTAGCGCAGTTGAGCGCGATAAGTTGGATTTATTAAGGCAAAATCAAGCACTAAAAGTCATCAGCCCGCTGAATGATCTTAAATCGAAAGCTGACCTGAATGCTAATTTTTCTAGATCCTCTGAGCCCATTATTTTTCAAGGTTACGTTAATCGCAGTGATCGGATAGAAAATACACTGTGGATTAACAAGCAAGCCGTGCAGGAAGGTAGCGTAGTGGCTAATGTGCAGATAGGTCAACTTAATCGGCGTGAGTTTTTAGCAAAAACTGCGAATAGCTTAAGCCTTAGTTTAAAAAGTTCAGCTAATGGAAAGCTGGTGCGATTAGAAGTTGGTCAAATATACCATCCGGAAACCGGTGAAATTAGGGCGTTACCAATATTAGAAAGAGCTGAGAAATTGCATCTGGAAAAGGCTGAAGATTGATAATGGTTTACTTGCAAATAAGCTATAACACCCATCGCTTCGCCAGCAATTATCCGCTAAAACTTAAACAGCGCGGCGCTGCTTTAATTTTAATGGCGTTCATTTTGGCTTTAGCTACAACGGCTTATTTACTAGCTGCGTTTAGCGCAGAAAATGTGAAAATTAGGCAGGATGCAAAAACTTATGCATCGCTAGGCGCTGCGAAAAAGGCTTTATTGGCTTGGGCGGTCAGTAATCCGAATAACCCAGGTTTAATGCCATATCCAGACAGGAATAGTGACGGCAATTATGACGACACAAGCGATTGCTACGCCTCTAATAATTACTTCTCGCCGTATTTCACTTTAGGGCATTTACCCTTGTTCAAGAGCGATACTAATTGCGCTACTCATGACAGTGAGGATTCTTCAGGCGCACATGACATTACCATTAAATCAGGCTTGGCTGAAGACTTTAGAGATGGCTCTGGTGAACGATTATGGTATGAAGTTTCTAGTAATTTATTACATGATTATAAATATAC
>JBEDKX010000256.1:0-4004 GCA_041171965.1 Pseudomonadota bacterium
AATTGTGCTTTACCGCCCAATGGTTGTTGCGTAACCAATGAATATGGACCTGTTGAACGTGCATGCATCTTGTCATCAACCAAGTGATGCAATTTCAATACGTGCATATAGCCAACAGTAACCGGACGTTCAAAAGCATCACCAGTACGACCATCAAACAATTTAACCTGCGTTTTACCAGCAGAGAATTGTAATTGTTTAGTACGCGCATCTTCATCAGGGAAAGCTAGATCCAACATCGCTTTAATGTCAGTTTCTGCCGCACCATCAAATACTGGCGTTGCAAAAGGTACGCCATCCTGCAAGTTTTTAGCCAACTCAAGCACTTCAATATCAGTGAAAGAATTAATATCTTCTTTCTTACCAGTACTGTCGTTGTAGATTTGCTCTAAGAACTGACGAATCTCAGCCACTTTGGCTTCAGCACGTAACATTTCTCCAATGCGATGACCTAGACCTTTAGCTGCCCAACCTAAGTGAGTTTCTAAAATTTGACCAATGTTCATCCGTGAAGGAACGCCTAGCGGGTTCAATACAATATCTAATGGCGTACCATCAGCCATGTGCGGCATGTCTTCAATTGGACAGATTTTTGAAATAACACCTTTATTACCGTGACGACCAGCCATCTTGTCACCAGGTTGAATGCGGCGTTTAACAGCTAGGTAAACTTTAACCATTTTTTGTACGCCAGCAGGCAATTCATCGCCTTGCGTTAGCTTACGTTTTTTCTCTTCAAAACGGCTGTCAAACTCAATACGCGCTTGGCCTAAGCTGTCTTTTAACTGCTCTAATTGGCGCGCTGTTTCTTCATCAGTTAAGCGAATATCAAACCAGTCATAACGACCTACAGAATCTAAATACTCAGCAGTTAGTGTGTCGCCTTTTTTCAGTTTATTAGGGCCGCCAGTCGCGGTTTTTGTCTCAATCAGACGGCGAATACGACCGAATGCATCGTCTTCAACAATACGCATTTGATCAGCTAAATCTTGCTTGTAATGGGCCAGTTGATCATCAATAATTTGTTGTGCGCGAGCATCACGATCAATACCTTCACGTGTGAATACTTGAACGTCAATCACAGTACCGCTCATACCTGAAGGTACGCGTAGTGATGTATCTTTAACGTCAGAAGCTTTTTCACCAAAAATAGCACGTAAAAGTTTTTCTTCTGGCGTCAGTTGCGTTTCACCTTTTGGCGTCACTTTACCAACTAATACATCACCAGCTTCAACTTCAGCACCAATGTAAATAATACCAATTTCATCTAAACGGCTTAACATGCGCTCGCTTAGATTAGAAATATCTTGTGTAATCTCTTCAGTACCAAGTTTAGTATCACGAGCCACCACTGAAAGTTCTTCAATATGAATTGAAGTATAGCGATCATCAGAAACAACGCGCTCAGAGATTAAGATCGAATCCTCATAGTTATAGCCGTTCCAAGGCATAAAGCCTACTAGCATGTTTTGACCAAGTGCTAATTCGCCCATGTCTGTTGATGCACCATCGGCAATCACGTCACCACGTGCCAATTTATCGCCTACGCGAACCAATGGACGTTGGTTAATGTTTGTGTTTTGGTTTGAACGGGTATATTTAGTAAGATTGTAAATATCCACACCGACTTCACCAGCTTGTGCTTCATCATCGTTAACGCGCACTACAATACGACCTGAGTCTACGTAGTCAACACGTCCACCACGGCGAGCTTGTACGGTTGTACCCGAGTCAACGGCTACAGTACGCTCAATACCAGTACCAACCACGGCTTTTTCAGCACGTAAACCAACCACGGCTTTTTCAGCACGTAAACAAGGCACAGCTTGACGTTGCATGTTAGCGCCCATCAATGCTCGGTTCGCATCATCGTGTTCCAAGAATGGAATTAGAGATGCCGCAACAGATACAATTTGTGCTGGTGCAACGTCCATGTATTGAACACGCTCAGGCTGCGTCATGGTAAATTCGTTGTGATGACGTGATGAAATTAAATCATCTACGAACATATTTTTCGCATCAAGGTCAGTATTTGCTTGCGCAATCATGTACTGACTTTCTTCAATTGCTGATAGATAGTCAATAGTGTCAGATACTTTATTACCTTCAACACGGCGATAAGGTGTCTCTAAAAAGCCATATTCATTGGTGCGCGCATACAGTGCCAGCGAGTTAATCAAACCAATGTTTGGACCTTCTGGCGTTTCAATTGGACACATGCGGCCGTAATGGGTTGAGTGAACGTCACGCACCTCAAAACCTGCACGCTCACGCGTCAATCCGCCTGGACCTAATGCAGAAATACGGCGTTTATGCGTAATTTCTGACAATGGGTTAGTTTGATCCATAAATTGTGATAACTGACTAGAGCCAAAGAATTCACGAATCGCACTTGAAACTGGCTTAGCATTAATTAAATCGTGTGGCATTAAATTGTCAGATTCCGCTTGTGACAAACGCTCTTTAACAGCGCGTTCAACACGAACCAAGCCAGTACGGAATTGATTCTCAGCCAACTCACCTACTGAACGGATACGACGATTACCTAAGTGATCGATATCATCGATTTCACCACGGCCGTTACGCAACTCTAGCAACACACCAACAACAGCAAGAATATCGTCATTAGAAAGGATGTAAGCACCTTCAGCACCGCGAGGGCCAACTGTTTCGTAGAACTTGCGAATCCAGTTTGATTGACGCTCTTCCTCTTTTTCTGGGAATGCTCGACGGTTAAATTTCATACGACCGACGCGAGACATATCGTAGCGATCTTCATTGAAGAATAAGCCATTGAATAGCGCTTCAACTGAATCTTCAGTTGGCGGTTCACCTGGACGCATCATGCGATAAATAGCAACGCGAGCGCTGTATTGGTCTGGGATTTCATCAATACGTAATGTTTGAGAAATATAATCGCCGTGATCTAAATCGTTAGAATAAAGCGTACTTATTTGATTGATATTTGCATCAATTAATTTTTCTAACAATGATTCAGTAATTTCATCAGCTCCAAGAAGATATAAAAACTTAGGCTTCGAGGATCCCTCAATTGCTGAATATCCAATATCAAGAGCAGCAGATGAACTTGCATCCTAATTCGATTAGAGAGAAGTAATTATAAAACAGTACTTTTTGCAACACATTAAATATGGATTTCCATTCAGGTAATGCTGATTTTCCAAGCTTTGATGCTAATCTCTCATCAAGTTTACTGGTTTTTCCAATAATCCGGTGACTGAAACCGATGTGGGTGAAAACCAAAATAGTAAAAACAAAGGTAAAAAGAAGGGTAAAAAGGGTAATAAAAAGGGTAAGGGTCAGGACGAAGATGAAGATGAAGAAGTTGTGGTAGACGAAGATACGGCTGCTCAAAAGGGATACGATGGGTTTACGGCTCCTTCTATGTTTTATAGTCATCGAGTTATACCTGAAATACTTTATCCAACAAAACAAAACCCGAGGTCTCGTGAAAACACGCAGTTTTCGCATTTGATGGATGCCGACAAAATTGCGTGGAATTCGCTAATAATGCTACCTCAACAAGCCATATTAAAATCGGCTGTACATCTTGGTACAACGTCTATATACGACCGTGCCAATTTCTCAAATAACGGATATTCCGATAACAATAAACCAAACACAGACCAACCCAGTGAATATATTTGATGGGGTTGTGCATGCCCATCTATCGGAACAAGACGAGTCAGCACAATCTATTGAACAATCAGAAAGAACTGCGGCATTTTTTCGGGCAACGTTACCAGACTTAAGTTCGATAATGGATAATTATTTACCATTATTCTTTTCAAAAAAGGTGGAAGAAGGTGAGAATACGCATCCCAAAATTCCAACGTATTCAATTTCACAATTAGTCGAGGCATTGGAGCCATTTGGTATAACGAATTCGGATTTAGCAGTGTATGTGTCAAGTAAGATTCGTCGTCATTTGACCGAAATGCAAGGAGATTTAAAAACTCGCATACGCGAATTGGGAAATAAGT
>JBEDKX010000257.1:0-1215 GCA_041171965.1 Pseudomonadota bacterium
CTGAGTGCAAAGGTTAAAGCGACTAATGTAAATAAAGCTTTCATGAAAATCCTTTTAATTAATTGTTCGAATATCAACGAAATGACCTGCAATCGCTGCGGCTGCTGCCATTTCTGGACTCACTAGATGTGTGCGTCCACCAGGACCTTGGCGCCCCTCAAAATTTCTATTTGAAGTAGACGCACACCGCTCTCCTGCGGCTAGCCTATCGGCGTTCATTGCTAAACACATAGAGCATCCAGGCTCACGCCATTCAAAACCTGCTGCAATAAAAATCTTGTCTAGGCCTTCTTTTTCAGCCTGCGCTTTTACTAAACCAGAACCAGGCACGACCAAAGCTAACTTTATGTTCGGAGCAATATGCTTACCTTTAGCGACAGCCGCAGCCGCGCGTAAATCTTCTATACGTGAGTTAGTGCAAGAGCCAATAAACACTTTATCAATGTTAATATCAGTAATTGGCGTAATATAGGCATAGGCACGCTCCCAATCACTGCGCTGAACTTCATTTTTAGCTGACGCTAAACTTGGCACACAACCATCAATTCCAACAACCATTTCTGGCGACGTACCCCATGTCACTTGAGGCTGAATATCTTCTGCATTTAGAACGACGACCGTATCAAAGGTAGCATCAACTTCAGAATGCAATGTTTTCCAATAAGTAACAGCAGCATCCCATAGCTCGGCTTTAGGCGATAGTGGGCGACCTTTTACATAATCAATCGTAGTTTGGTCAACAGCAATCAATCCTGCACGTGCGCCAGCTTCAATGGCCATATTACATAAAGTCATACGACCTTCCATGCTTAAGCCACGAATTGCTGAACCTGCAAATTCAATCGCATAACCATTACCACCGGCAGTGCCCGTTTTACCAATAATGGCCAGCGCTACGTCTTTAGCCGTAACACCGCGTCCTAATACACCATCCACCAACACTTGCATGGTTTTAGATTTTTTCTGCACCAAACATTGCGTAGCCATGACATGCTCGACCTCAGAGGTACCAATGCCGTGCGCTAACGCGCCAAAAGCACCATGAGTACTTGTGTGCGAATCACCACATACAACTGTCATACCCGGCAAAGTTGCGCCTTGCTCAGGACCAACCACATGCACAATGCCTTGATTAGCATTCATGAAGGGAAAGTAAACCTTCGCACCGAACTCTTTAATATTATCGTCTAGCGTCTCAATTTGTAGGCGTGCAAT
>JBEDKX010000257.1:1229-3092 GCA_041171965.1 Pseudomonadota bacterium
CCTTTATCCCAGCCATTGGTCGGCGTGTTGTGGTCAGCAGTAGCTACAATAGAATCAACGCGCCAAGGTTTGCGACCAGCCAAACGTAAACCCTCAAAAGCTTGTGGACTAGTCACTTCATGCACCAAATGACGGTCGATATAAATCAACGAAGTGCCATTCTCTTCATGCACTACATGTGAGTCAAACAATTTATCGTAAAGCGTTTTTGCCATATACTTTATAAACCTAAAAAACTACTCTCTAAAATTACCAAATTGCAAGGGAAAATCCGTTACGCTCTTTTTCACAAATGCAATCGCATCTTGTAGTAAATCACGTTTAGCGCCGCTTACACGAACCGTATCACCTTGAATACTCGCCTGTACTTTCAAGCCAGAATCTTTGATTAGCTTGCTAATACGTTTAGCGAGTTCACTATCAATTCCATCTTTAATTTCAAGTACTTGCTTAACTTTATTGCCACCAACTTTTTGCACATCCTTGTGCTCAAGCCGCTTTGTTGAGTCTGGTTCTTTCTTTTCCATACCCGGCAATAAAATATCTTTAATCTGGTCCAACTGGAAGTCATTGTCGCCAAACAAAGTAATCAGACTATCTTTTTCGTTTAATTCAACTTTGGCTGAAGTCCCTTTAAAGTCATAACGGTTAGTAATTTGCTTACTCGCCGTATCGACCGCGTTGCTTAAAGCAACCATATCGACTTCTGAACTAATGTCAAATGAAGGCATAATTAGCTCCTAATGTGTTAAATTATTCAAAGTGACAAACGTAATCTACAGTTTCAGTCACTTCAATATCAAAACTTGAGTTCGCTGCAACAGTAAACTTATCTCCCGCAGTGTAGGTTTTCCAAGTTTCTTCACCTTTAAGACGAACATTACATGATCCCGCATTAATTTCCATCAACTCAGGAGCAGCAGTATTAAAAGTAAGTGAGCTAGGAAAAATCACGCCGATAGTGCTACGCGTACCGTTTGGAAACATCACGGTATGGCTGACACATTTACCATCAAAATAAATATTTGCTTTGATTTTTACGCTTACATTGTCAAATTGTGCCATTTGGTGAGCTTTCATAAATTATTAAAGTCTCATTATCGCAGAAAAGGCTAGCCTAACCAAGATAGGTCGCACTGATAAATAGAGGACAAATAAAAAAGCCTCGCATCGCGAGGCTAATTTTCACAGCTTTGATTTAAATAAATTACCTACAATTAATCAAATCATAAATAATTCAGCTTAAATTAAATCAATTATTTACAACCTGACTCACGTACTTTCTCAGCAGAAATTACAACACGGCGGTTAGGTGCTAAACATTCAATCGCTTTTTTACCTTTAACACCAGTACATGCAACAACTGGCTCAGATTCACCTTTACCAACCGCTTGCAAACGCGCAGCATCAACACCTTGTGAAACCAAATAGGCTTTCACTGCGTTAGCACGACGTTCAGAAAGTTTTTGGTTATATGCGTCTGATCCAATACGGTCTGTATGGCCAGTAACCAAGACTAGTTCGATATCAATGTTGCCTTTAATTTTAGTAGCAGTTTCATCTAGCGTAGCTTTACCACTTTCTTGCAATTTTGCTTGATCAAAACCAAATAGTTTTTCAGCTGAAATAGTCACTGTTTCTAGCGTTGGCTTACATGCTATTGCCACAGGAAGAGGTGCAGGAGCAACTACCGGTGCTGGTGCAACGACTGGCGCTGGCGCTGGCTCAGCAGCAGCAACTACAGGCATCGGTGCTGGAGCACCAAAGCGGAAAATACCACCGAGACTTAACAATGTATTGCCTACAGTACCATCAGCATCAAAAATGCCAGTCGCTTTAGCCGCTGAACGAGACCATTGATGG
>JBEDKX010000258.1:0-4861 GCA_041171965.1 Pseudomonadota bacterium
ATTTAGCTCAAGCTTCTGGTAACGGCGTAAATACATAACTCCATTAGACCTTGCGGCATCATGCCAATGACTAATAATGCTAAAGCATTAACACCAAGAACTACGCGCATGTCTAATGGCGCAACAATTGGTGAGTGGTCTAAGGGCTCGTCAAAATACATCAGCTTGATAATGCGTAAATAATAAAATGCACCTATCACTGCCATCAACACAGCAAACACAACTAACCACAAATAACCTGCTTCTAGCGCCGCCTGTAACACACTAAACTTAGCATAAAAACCTAAAGTTGGCGGTACGCCAGCCATGCTAAACATCACAATTAGCATCAGAAATGCATGCCACGGGCTACGTTGATTCAAGCCTTTTAAATCATCCAACTGATCTGCTTCAAAGCCCTTGCGTGACAACAATAAAATAATACCAAACCCGGCTAAAGTCATCAGCACGTAGCTCACTACGTAGAACATTGCGTAGACAAAACCATTCATGCTGGCACTCATCAAACCATATAAAATAAAGCCTACATGCGAGATCGTAGAGTAAGCCAACATACGTTTTAAGTTAGTTTGTGCGATAGCGGTAATATTACCGATAACGATAGACAGCACCGCCATGATCACCAGCATTTGCTGCCAATCTACCACCAAGGTCGGCAAGGCTTGAACTAACATGCGAATAATAAAAGCAAAAGCGGCTAGTTTTGGCACCGAGCTAATGAGTAAGGTAACTGCGGTTGGTGAGCCTTCATACACATCCGGCACCCACATTTGAAAAGGCACTGCGCCTAGTTTAAACGCCAGACCAGCCACAATAAACACTAAGCCTAAAACCAGCACTGCATGAATTTTTGACTCGTTCATAAGCGCGTTATTAATATCAACAATATTCAAGCTACCGGTCATGCCGTAAACCATACTCATGCCGTACAGCAACATGCCAGAAGCTAGCGCGCCAAGTACAAAATATTTCATTGCGGCTTCAGTAGCTTTGGCATTATCGCGATCTAAAGCCACTAGCGCATACAAACTTAAGGACAATAATTCTAGACCAACATACAGTGTTAGCATGTTTTGGCCGGACACCATAATCATCATGCCGACCACTGAAAATAGTACTAAGGCATAGAATTCACCGCGGAACATTCCACGTAGCTGAATGTATTGGCGGCTATAAAGCAATATTAATGATGTACCAAGATAGATCATCAATTTAAGTACATCTGACATTGCATCATCTACAAACGTACCAGTAAACGCATAAGTGACGCTAGGCGCATGAGTAGTAAATGTAATATAAGCTGCGCCTAATAATGTTGATTGCGCTAAACCATAAATGGCCATGCGATTATTTTTTTTAAGAAATAAGTCCGCAATCAATATCACCATTGCCATACATAAAATGAATATTTCAGGCAATGCGGTAATGAGGTCGTATCGTATGTTTTCCATGTCTTATAAACCTGAAGTAAAGCCGGCTGGCAGCTTACTTTGCGCTAGCTGAGATAATAGTTGTGTAACGGTTGCATTGGTCATATCGGTCAGTGGTTGCGGGTAAACACCTAAAGCTAACACCATGATTGCTAATGTCGATAGTATTAATAGTTCGCGTTTATTAATGTCTTTTAAAGCCGCCACATGGCTATTGGCAATTTCACCATAAAACACACGTTTAACCATCCAAAGTGTATAAGCTGCACCGAAAATTAGTGTGAATGAGGCTAGGAATGCGTACCAAAAGTTAGCTTCAATCGCGCCCAGTATCACCATAAATTCACCAACAAATCCTGACGTTCCTGGCAAGCCACTATTAGCCATTGCAAACAATACCGCAAAAAGCCCACTATTCGCCATTGCAAACAATACCGCAAACGCAGCAAAGGTTGGCATAGTATTAGCCACACCGCCGTAGGATTCAATTTGGCGACTATGTACGCGGTCGTAAAGTACACCTACGCACAAGAACATGGCGGCCGAAATAAAGCCATGCGAGACCATTTGTACAATCGCGCCTTCTAAGCCTAGATTATTAAAGATAAAGAAGCCTAGTGTTACAAAACCCATGTGTGAGATAGACGAATAAGCGATAAGCTTTTTCATGTCTTTTTGCACTAAGGCGACCAAAGCAATATAGACAATTGCAATCAGCGATAAGGCAATCATATAGCCTGATAAATGATGTGCGGCATCTGGTGCAATTGGCATCGCAAAGCGTAAGAAACTATAACCACCTAACTTCAATGCAATCGCCGCCAATACCACTGAACCGCCTGTTGGCGCTTCCACGTGCGCATCTGGCAACCATGTATGGACTGGCCACATTGGAATTTTTACCGCAAACGCAGTAAAGAACGCTAAAAATATAAGAATTTGTACATTGAGCGGCAACGTAACTCTATGAAAATCTGTCACTTCAAAGCTACCCGTTTGCATATGCAAATAGATAAATGCCACCAACATGAGCAATGAGCCCAGCAAGGTATACAAGAAGAATTTAATGGTAGCGTAAACCCGATTTGGACCGCCCCAAATACCAATCACCAAGAACATTGGGATGAGCATCGCTTCCCAGAACACGTAATAAAGAATCGCATCTAGGGCACTAAACACGCCTATCATTAAGCCGCTCATAATCAGGAAGCAAGCCATGTATTGCGCAACGCGTTTTTCAATGACTTCCCACGCAGCAATAATGACAATGACTGTAGTAAAACTTGTCAGTAAAATCAGTGGAATTGCGATGCCATCAACACCTAAGTGGTAGTTGATATTAAAGGCTGGAATCCAGCGAAAGCCTTCTTGAAACTGAAAGCCACCATCCGCAAAATTGAAATGCGTGTACAACGGAATTGTCACTAAAAAGCTAACAAGACCACCCACTAATGCAAGCCAACGTGTGTTATCCGGCTTGTTTTCATCCGCCGTAAATAGCAAAACAATACCTGACAATACAGGCACCCAAATTGCAAAACTTAAAATATGCTTGAGAAAGTAATCAAGGCTAAAGTAATCAACCATTTTCTTTTTATACTTTACTTAAAATTTGAACGAATAGAATGACAGCATGAAAAACACGCCGATAATCATGGCAAAAGCGTAATGATAAATTAAGCCAGTTTGTAGTTTACGCACTATACCTGAGAGCTTTACCACCAAATTAGCCGTGCCATTAACAATCTGTCTCTTATACACATCTCCGAGCCCAACATCACCAATCAGCCAAAGCTTGTTACCAATAAAACGTGAGCCTACGGCAAAAACTTTCTCGTTAAAGCTATCGAAGTAATATTTATTTTCTAATACACGATTAATCAGCGAAAATTTAGTTTGAATCTTAGCTGGAATATCTGGCCGCTTCATGTAGAAGAACCAAGCCAAAGCCACGCCTGAAAAAGCCAGTAAGAATGGTAATGATATTAAACCGTGATAAGCCATTCCGGCAGCTGAATGTATGACTTCATGCCATTCGTGCGTAAGTTCATACATCGCAGGATGCGCAGCTGAATCTACAAAAATAACGCCTTTAAAAAAGTTGCCATACAGCATCGGTTCAATGGCAAAATAACCAATAAATAATGAGGGTATAGCCAGCAGAATCAACGGCAATTTAATCACCCAACCCGGCTCATGCGGATCATCGTTCGGTCCTAGGCCATGATGATGTGCATGTTCGTCATGCGCTACTTCGTGACTATCTTCGTGAGAATCGCTATGCGATTCAACATTTGTATCGACATGATGCTCGTCATGTTTTACTTCACGCCATTTTTCGGTACCATGGAACACCAAAAAATATAGGCGGAAGCTATAAAAAGCTGTCACAAAAACACCCGCTAGCACTGCGAAATAAGCAAAGCCACTACCAGTAATGGTTGAAGCTTTAGCCGCCTCTATAATGCTGTCTTTTGAATAGAAGCCTGAAAATAATGGTGTACCGATTAATGCTAATGAACCAATAAGTGAGGTAATCCAAGTGACAGGCATGTATTTTTTCAAATTACCCATATTACGAATATCTTGATCGTGGTGCATGCCCATAATTACAGAACCTGCACCCAAGAATAACAAAGCTTTAAAGAAGGCATGTGTCATCAAGTGGAATATAGCCACTGAATAAGCTGAAGCACCCAAGGCTACGGTCATATAGCCTAATTGCGACAAAGTCGAATAGGCAACAACGCGTTTAATATCATTTTGGATGATGCCCAAAAATCCCATAAATAGCGCGGTAATACTACCAATAATCATTACAAACGATAGTGCCGTTGAAGACAATTCAAACAACGGTGACATACGCGCCACCATGAATATACCGGCTGTCACCATAGTCGCTGCGTGAATAAGGGCTGAAATTGGTGTTGGACCTTCCATTGAATCTGGCAACCAAACGTGTAAAGGCACTTGCGCTGATTTACCCATCGCGCCAATAAACAGCAAAATACAAGTCACTGTCATCAACGACCACTGGATATTACCAATAAGATTAATTTTTGCATCGGCCATTTGTGGCGCTACAGAAAATACCGCCGCATAGTCCAAACTACCAAAGTGGAATAATACCAAGCCAATACCGAGTAAAAAACCAAAGTCACCGACACGATTGACTAAAAATGCTTTTAAATTGGCATAAATGGCGGTTGGCCTTGTGTACCAAAAACCAATCAGTAGATAAGATACCAAGCCTACAGCTTCCCAACCGAAAAATAATTGCATGAAGTTATTACTCATGACCAACATCAACATGGCAAAAGTAAATAAAGAAATATAGCTGAAGAAACGCGCATAGCCTTTGTCTTCGTGCATATAACCTATAGTATAAATATGCACCATCAACGAAACAAAAGTCACTACCACCATCATCA
>JBEDKX010000259.1:0-3042 GCA_041171965.1 Pseudomonadota bacterium
TAGAAATACCGACCAGCGTAGCCAAGATTACGGGAAAATCATGGATACCTTTCGCCCCGGCCATGCGGATTATACTTACAGCCAAAAATATGGTGTGCGTGATTATCGTGGCGGCGGTCGCTCTAGCGCGCGTGAAACCGCGGTTCGGGTTGCGGCTGGCGCCATTGCTAAAAAGTGGTTAAACCAACTCTTCGGCATTACTGTGCGTGGCTATATGAGTCAAATGGGCGAAATTGATATTCCATTTCACAGCTGGGATGCACTTAAACATGAAGATAATGATTTTTTCTCCCCCAATTTAGACGTGTTGCCGCAATTGGCGGATTATTTAGATAGCATTCGTGCTGAGCGAGATTCTGTCGGTGCGCGTATTACCGTGGTGGCAGAAGGCGTGCCTGTGGGTTGGGGTGAGCCAGTATTTGATCGATTAGACGCAGAAATTGCCTACGCGATGATGAGCATTAATGCAGTGAAAGGTGTAGAAGTGGGTGCAGGTTTCGCCAGTATTGCTCAGCGCGGTAGTGTCCACAGTGATGAAATGACACCGCAAGGCTTTGTGACTAATCATGCTGGTGGTATTTTAGGTGGTATTTCTACCGGTCAGGAAATTAGAGTGAATGTTGCATTAAAACCAACTTCAAGCATTCCACAGGAACGACGTTCAATTGATAAATTTGGTAATGCTGTCACTATGCAAACTACTGGTCGCCATGATCCTTGCGTAGGTGTGCGAGCTACACCAATTGCTGAAGCGATGTTGGCGATGGTGTTGATGGATCACGCCTTACGCCATCGTGCGCAAAATGCAGATGTCATCTCAATTACGCCTAAAATTGTGTAATGTATCCAATGGTGATTAAACGCAACATTTAAGTCATGATTCTGATGGCGATTGACGTATATCATGGTGAACTTCGGTTAGCTGACTGATAATAAAAAAGAAGCTAAAAGCACTTTAACGATTAGATAGTAACTATTGGATAGTAACGATTGGATAGTTAAGTGCAGATTAAGCTTACTTTTTTATTTTATAAGGAGATTCTATGAATGTTGAGCATCACGATTTGGCTGGCGAATTTCCAGAGCAACGCGAAAAAATTCACACGTTAAAAATGACTAGTACCCATTTTGTTAAGTTGTCTGATGAATATCATGTACTTTCAAAAGATATTGAGCGCTTGGAGAATGAAGGCATTCCCGTTGCTGACGAAACTTTTGAAGAACAGAAGAAAAAACGCGCATTACTTAAAGATCAACTTTATGCCATGATAGTGGCTTGAAGTTAGCATTCGATAAAAAGTCGGCGAATGCCGATTTTTTATCGACCTAATTTTCCAACTGCAAAATGCACTCAAAACTCCATCAGCGCCTCTCTCGTTTTTACTTCGTTTATTACTTCTTTGTTGGGTCCTTTGTCCCATATTGGGGTTTGTATTTAAAGTCCGAACAATTCACTGCGGCCGATATTGGCATTTTGATGTCGTTGTTTCAAATAAGTCGCATTTTTGCACCCAATTTTTGGGGTTGGCTTGCCGATCATACTGGCAAACGTGCGCAATGGATTCAGCTTACGGCTTTTTTAGGCTTATGTGGTTTTACCGCCGTGTTTTGGGCGCACGGTTTTTATTGGCTGTTCTTTGTGATGGCTGCCCTGAGTTTGTTTACAAGCTCTACTTTACCGCTTGCCGAGTCACTTACATTAGCACATTTGGCCACCACCAACGGCCATTACAGCCGCATTCGCATGTGGGGTTCGCTAGGATTTATTGTTGCATCGGTAATCTTAGGCTATTTCATCGACTTTGCCGGCATTAGAAGCGTTTCTGCTGATTGTGCAAATGGTTTTATTGATACTTTCACGCACTTTACCCGACCCTAAAGTGGTTCCGCACGCGCACGATCAGTTTTCAATTTGGCAGGTTATTAGGCAACCTAACGTGATTGCATTATTGGTCGGTTGCTCGCTTATGGTGACTGCACATGGCGTACTCTATAATTTTTACTCGATTTATTTAAGTGACCATGGTTATAGCAAAGGGCTAATTGGTTTGTTATGGTCAGTCGGCGTAATCTGTGAAATCGGCATATTTATGCTGATGCCCAAAATCATGCAGCACTATAGCTTGAAAACTATTTTACTGATTAGTTTGGCGTTGGCAGTGTTTAGATTTTGTCTGATCGGTTTTGCGATTGATAATATTTGGTTGTTAGTTTTAGCGCAAACCTTACATGCAGCTACTTTTGGTAGTTTTCACGCGGCGTCGGTTGAAGTGATTACTCAGTTCTTTAACGGCCGTCATCAAGCCAAAGGGCAGGCTATTTATAATAGCGTAGCTTACGGTATAGGCGGCACTATAGGTGGTGTGGCTGGAGGTTATGCTTTGCAATTTTTGGGCGGACAAAAAACATTTATGCTGGCAGCTATTTTTCCGCTGATAGGGATACTGGTAATCGGTTTAGGTTTAAAACTTAACAGTCGTCAGAGCGATAATCAGGACTTGTTCAAATGAAAAAGGGACAGAAAATCCTGTCCCTTTTTTTAACTAGCATAAAGCTAGAAACGCTTAATTTCAAAAATACTCTTTATTTATCTTAAATTACTTTGCAGGTGCTGCTTCTGTTGCCACTTCTGCGCTTGGAGTAGCCGCAGGTTTTTTTGCATGATCCTTATGGTGATGTTTTTTTGCTGGTTTAGCTACCGTTTCTTCAGGCGCTGCAACCTTAGCCGCTTCTACAGCAACTGGCGCTTCTATTTTAGCTGGTTCTAATGCTTTAGTCGCTTTTACTGCATCTGCAGCAAATGCTGAACTACCTAATATTAATGCAAATGCGCCTGCCATAAGTGTTGCTAATAATTTGTTCATATAAATCTCCAAAATTAAAGTAGTGTTTGCTAAAGCTAAATTTTAAAACATCAGTTTTTAAAACTATATTTGGCTGTGATCTGCTAAAACTACATCTGCAACCATGAAATGTAATTTACAGTAGCAAGCTGACAAGAAACTGACATAAATTAATTTCAAAATGTTTTTTTAATCTGGT
>JBEDKX010000260.1:0-1778 GCA_041171965.1 Pseudomonadota bacterium
GATAACACTTGATTCACAGCATTTGCGGCGATTTGTTGAGATATATACAAAGAAAACTTTCGAATGTCTGCTAAAAGCCTATTCTAACCGCCGATGGACACCAATGCACGTCGATTATTCAATATCAAGCTCGTCAGTTAACAAAATAGCGACCACTTACATACGGCAATGCGGATTTCAAATAATCATGGCTATTAAACGCGCTACCCGCTCCTCAGTTTTTGGATGCGTGCTAAATAGACTGTCAAACGAACGTCCTGACAATGGATTGATAATCATCATTTGGCCAGTTTCTGGGTGCGCTTCTGCGATTGGATTGGCAATTTTATGTGCGTAATTGTGGATTTTTTCCAGCGCACTTGCCAATGCTTTCGGGTCTTTACAAATTTCTGCACCCATTCTATCCGCCTCAAACTCACGAGAACGCGATATTGCCATTTGAATCAGCGATGCGGCTAATGGTGCTAGAACCATCATTAATATTGCCAGTACTGGGCTCATGTTGCGTTCACCGTTCCCATTGTGGCCACCGCCAAAAAGCATGCCAAAAGTACCTATTGATGAAATTGCACCAGCCATTGTGGCGGATATGGTCGAAATCAGAGTGTCTCGGTGTTTTACGTGTGCCAACTCGTGCGCCATTACACCACGTAGTTCACGCGCAGTTAAGACTTGCATAATGCCGGTGGTTGCAGCAACTGCGGCGTGTTCTGGATTACGTCCGGTGGCAAAGGCGTTGGGTTGCGCTTCATCCATTACATAGACTTTTGGCATAGGTAGTTGTGCATTTTCAGCCAACTCTTTAACCATGTTGTAGTAATTACGAAACTGCACATTATCCGGCGTGACTTCTTGCGCGCCATACATTTTAAGGACGGCTTTGTCTGAAAACCAGTAAGCATAAACATTCATGCCAGCGGCTAACATTAGTGCCATCATCATACCGCCAGAACCGCCTAAGGCTGCACCTACCGCTCCAAATAGCGCGACAATGGCCGCCATTAAAATACTTGTTTTTAACCAGTTACCGAACATTGTGTACCTCTAGTTGTGAAGACGCTATATTTGAGATTATGGCTGCTAACGCCTGAATTTCAAGGCTTGTAAAGATACCAATTGGTTTGTATTAAATCAGTCTGTACTAAATTTATCGCCAATTTGTAAGTTGTGACCTTGCACAAATGCCTGCGCGCCTAGCCGTTTTCCGCCTGGCGCTTGTAGTTCGGTAATGTGCAGAAGGCCATTCCCACAGCCAACTAACAAGCCATCATGCACACTGGTAATTTCGCCAGCGTTTGCTTGGCCAGCTTGTGCGCTTGCCATCCAAATTCGGCACACTTCACCTTTTAACTTACTTTGTGCGACCGGAAAAGGGTTAAATGCGCGGACCTGGCGTGAAATTTCGACTGCGCTTTTTTGCCAATCAATGGCAGCTTCAGCTTTCTCTAGTTTGTGTGCGTAAGTGACTAAAGTTTCATCTTGTGCTGTGGCTACTAACACACCGGTTTCTGCTAGCGTTGCCATCGCTGCTACCATTAGCTTGGCGCCTATTGCGCTTAGTGCATCATGTAGTGTTTGTGTAGTATCAAGCTCGGTAATTGGCACAATGCCGTAACTCACCATTGCGCCTGCATCCAGTGCTGGCACGACTTCCATAATCGTCACGCCAGTTTCTGCATCGCCAGCCAATAATGCACGATGAATTGGTGCAGCGCCACGCCAGCGGGGTAATAAAGATGCGTGAATATTATAGCAACCATAACGCGGCGCATTTAATG
>JBEDKX010000260.1:1818-4278 GCA_041171965.1 Pseudomonadota bacterium
CATCACATCTGCATTGCTGGCGGCAATTCGTGCTTGCACGTCTAAATCTTTTAAGGTTTCTGGTTGAAATACGGTCAAACCATGTTGCTCTGCTAGTACTTTAACTGGGCTAGGTTTAAGTTTCATGCCGCGGCCAGCCGGTCTATCTGGCTGTGTCAGTACCATCACGATTTGATGACCTGCAGCAATAAGTGCGGCGAGGGCGGGAGCGGCGAATTCTGGCGTACCAGCAAAAATAATTTTCAACTTTTAACCTTAAAATAGATGCGAATAATCGATTACGAAAAGCGGCTATTTGACTTGCTAAATATTGACGTGGCGTGACCGAGTTTGATCAATTTCACGACTGTATTTCAGCATTTTGTTTTTAATACGATTACGCTTAAGTGGCGACAAATATTCGACAAACACTTTACCTAATAAGTGGTCTATTTCATGTTGAATACATACACTTAATAAACCGGTAGCAGTTAAAGTGAATTTTTTGCCGTCTTTATCTAGCGCCTCCACTTTGATGCTTTCTGCTCGTGTCACATTTTCATAGATGCCAGGGACAGATAAACAACCTTCTTCGTATTGTTGTTCACCATTTTTGGCAATAATTTTTGGGTTAATAAACACTTGCAGCTGATCTTTTGACTCACTAGTGTCGATAATAATAAGTTGTATGTGTTGATTAACCTGCGTGGCGGCCAAACCAATGCCGGGCGCGTCATACATAGTCTCTGCCATATCTTCAATCAGACGACGCATGTCGGCGTCCACGTCTTTAACCGGCTTTGCTACCGTATGTAAACGTGGATCAGGGTAATTAAGAATGTCTAAAATAGCCATAAAAGTCAGTTACTTCCTTAAGGGTCGTTAATTTTCTATGAAACACAAAATATTACCTAAAAAAGTTTTTATTTCTCGTAAATTCTTGATTTTTTTATGAATTACATGATAAATTCAAATCAGTTTGCGAGGTTTTTAGTGCTTTAGTCGTCACTTTCCTCATGCTTTTTTGATTGAGGTGAACAATATGTTTCGCCATATTATAACGCTGCTCATGTTTTGTTGCATAAGCTTGCATGAAAATGCTGAAGAAGTGATACTAAAAGGCTACTTGATCTTGGCCAAAAGGTCTTAAACTCATTAACACTATTCATTTTGGTTAAATTTTTATGCAACCTAGCTATAGCAATGATATTTCAGAAAAAGCACTATGGATTAGTTTAAGTGCTATTCACGGCTTGGGGGCGCAGACTTTTTGTCTTTTATTGAAAATTTTTGGCAGTCCAGCTAATATTTATACAGCGACTAGTCAGCAATTAAAAGAAGTCGTGTCTGCCAAAATAGCGGCGGCTATTGCGTTAGGCGCTGATGACCAAGTAATCGCCGAAGCTTGCCTGTGGCTTTCTCACCCGAACAATCATCTTGTCACCTTGGCCGATCCTGACTATCCAAAAGCGCTGTTAGAAATTACCGATCCACCACCTTTTTTGTATGCAAAAGGTAATTTATCCTTGCTTAATCAGGCTAGCATTGCCATTGTGGGTAGTCGTAATGCCTCAGTGCAGGGTGAAAAAAACGCTGAGGCTTTTGCCCATGATTTGTGTGGCTATGGCTTATGTATCGTCAGCGGTTTGGCATTAGGGATTGATGGTGCCGCGCACCGAGGCGCACTTAAAACTAATGGCGCTACCATAGCCGTAGTTGGTACCGGCTTGGATAAATTGCCGAGCGTGGACTAATCATTTCTGAATTTTCCTTAGGGACGCCCTCAAAACCGCAAAACTTTCCAAAACGCAATCGTATTATTAGTGGGCTAAGTATGGGCTGTTTAGTGGTTGAGGCTAATTTACAAAGCGGTTCACAAATTACCGCACGCATGGCCGCCGAGCAAGGGCGCGAAGTTTTTGCGATGCCAGGGTCAATACACTCACCAATGTCTAAAGGTTGTCACCAACTGATTAAACAAGGTGCAAAGCTGGTCGATTGTTTGCAAGACATTGTCGAAGACTTGGGTCTAAATCGTTTAAATTTAGCTAATGTACTTGAGGCAAACGATGCACAAGATGCAGTTAATGAAGCTAGCGCATTGACTAATCCGCTGTTGGCTATCATGGGTTTTGAGCCAATCGCACTGGAAAATTTAGTTCGCTTAAGCCACTTGACGGTAAGCGAAGTTTCATCCATGCTGATGTTGCTGGAACTGGAAGGAAAAGTCTCTAGCTTAGCCGGAGGACAGTATCAGAAAATAGTATGAGTTGGCACATATAATTAAGTAGTTGCAATTGGAATGGCGGTTAACGTTACAACGAGAATTAGGTAGATTAAGATTTTGTAATTTTAGATTTTGCATAAAAAGAATCTTATCAATCTCTAACTTTTCGATCGGATTTACTTAGGTTATTCCCAAGTGACGAATGACAAGCTATTAAGAAAAGCTGAAACAGAATTAAGTTCAGCTTTAGAAAA
>JBEDKX010000261.1:0-3271 GCA_041171965.1 Pseudomonadota bacterium
ATTGGAACAGTCCAATCGGGCGTTGCTTCAGCAGCAACGGTATCAGCTGCGAAAGATAATGTGGGTACAGATAGAGCGCCTAATACCGCTAAAGATAATAATGATTTACGCATGTTGCTTTACTCCTCAAAAAAAACGATAAAAATATAATTTTGCATATTTGTATAAGCAAGGTGCGTGCCAACATAAATATTCATTTAAATCAAATAGATAAAGCTAATTTAATCACTGTATATTTTCGGGCTAGACCTTTAAAACCTGATAAACTAAACACTAAACCTAAGGAAACAATATGCTAAGTGCTGATAAATTAAATGAAATATCTAATAAAATCAAAGAGGTAGTGAATAGCTCACCTCTAGGCGATGTTGAAAAAAATATGCATGCACTATTAAAGGGCGTATTCACCAAAATGGAGCTGGTTTCGCGCGAAGAATTTGATGTTCAAGCCGAAGTACTCAGAAATACTAGGCAAAAACTAGAACAGTTAGAAGCTAAAATTGCCGCCTTAGAAGCGCAAAATCAGGCTGTTAGCCCGGCAGATCAGGCTAAATAGCAGTCATGAGCTTAGCGGTTTTATATAGCCGCGCACTTAGCGGGATGGATGCACCAGAAGTGGTCGTTGAGGTGCACCTTGCCAATGGATTGCCAAGCTTCACCATAGTGGGCTTGCCCGAAGCTGAAGTAAAAGAAAGTAAAGACCGCGTGCGTGCGGCTTTGCAAACCGCTCAATTTGATTTTCCGGCACGGCGCATTACGGTAAATCTTGCACCCGCAGATTTACCCAAAGAAAGCGGCCGTTATGATTTACCTATTGCGCTGGGCATTTTAGCTGCCAGCGGGCAGATTCCTACCGAGCCTTTAGCCCGTTATGAGTTTGCCGGCGAGTTAGCGCTAACAGGTGATTTACGCCCAATACGCGGCGCACTGGCCATGACTTCTAGCATGATGTCCGATACGGCAAAGCCAATATCTGCGTCGCCACAAACTACATCTAAGCAAACAGCAGCATTACAAAAACGAGCCTTTATTCTGCCGGAAGCCAGCGCCGCTGAGGCCGCTTTGGTGCGCGAGGCGATTATTTATCCAGCAAAATCGTTGCTTGAAGTGTGCGCCCATTTAACCGGCCATACGGCTTTAACGCAATTAGCGCCAGTTGAATTTTTCAATGAACTGACGTATCCAGACTTTAGCGATGTAAAAGCGCAAAGCATGCCTAAACGGGCGCTGGAAATTGCCGCGGCTGGCGGCCATAGCGTTATTTTAAGCGGCCCGCCCGGTACCGGCAAAAGCATGTTAGCTTCGCGCTTTGTCGGTATATTACCGGCCATGACTGAAGCAGAGGCACTAGAGTCAGCGGCCATACAATCACTTAATGGCAATTACAAGCTAGAAAACTGGCGGCGCAGACCTTATAGATCGCCACATCACACCGCCTCTGCGGTTGCTTTGGTAGGTGGTGGCGGCATTCCAAGACCGGGTGAAATCAGCTTGGCGCATCACGGGGTTTTATTTTTAGACGAGCTGCCAGAGTTTCCCCGGGCGGCCTTGGAGGCATTGCGCGAGCCCATGGAGTCGGGCTGCGTCACCATCGGCTAACTTTCAGTTAATTGCCGCTATGAATCCTTGCCCATGCGGCTATTTAGGCCATCACAATAATAAATGTCGATGCACGCCAGATCAAGTGTCGCGCTATAAAGCAAAAATCTCCGGCCCGCTGTTAGATAGAATAGACTTGCATATAGAAGTGCCAGCGCTCAAAGAAGACGAGCTGATTAATGCCAGCGTAAGTGAACACTCACAAGCAATTAGAAGTAGAGTAGAAAAGGCGCGTACCAAACAGTTAAGTCGGCAAGGTAAAGCTAACCATCTACTTGGTACGCAAGAAATTGAAACGCATTGCGCCACTAGCGAGGCCGGTTTAACGCTATTGAAAACCGCCATAGCGCGGCTCAATTTATCGGCCAGAGCGTATCACCGTATATTAAAAGTGGCGCGTACCATTTGCGATTTAAGTGATGAAACCAATATTCAAGCGGTGCATATTGCAGAAGCGATTCAATATCGTCGACATGATGTATAGCTGAACTTACGTATAGCTGACCTTAGTATACAAGCCATGAGCGTAAAGCCAATGCTATAATTCGTTATCTATTCATACAGCATCCAAAATTGATTATGCAGCAAAAAACGCCTCCCACTACTGAGAAAATACTGAGAGATTTACTCGCCAAACGCATCTTAATTTTAGATGGCGCAATGGGTACCATGATTCAGCAATACAAGCTGACCGAAGCGGATTATCGAGGCACGCGTTTTGTGGATTTTGCCTCGCCAACTGGACAGCGCGAGCTATTTGTTAAAGGCAATAATGAATTATTGAGCTTAACGCAGCCGCAAATTATCCAAGAAATACACGATAAATATTTAGCCGCTGGCGCAGATATTATTGAAACCAATACTTTTGGTGCCACCAGCGTAGCGCAAGACGATTACCACATGGCGCATTTGGTATACGAAATGAACGTGCAATCGGCCAAGCTTGCCAAGGCCTCGTGCGAAAAATACAGCACGCCAGATAAGCCACGCTTTGTGGCCGGCACTTTAGGCCCTACGCCTAAAACCGCCAGCATTTCTCCCGATGTGAATGATCCGGCGGCAAGAAACGTCAGTTTTGACCAGTTAGTAAACGCTTACTTAGAGCAAACGCGCGCATTGGTAGAAGGCGGCTCAGATATTTTAATGGTGGAAACCATTTTTGATACGCTGAACTGTAAAGCGGCCTTGTTTGCCATTGATGCGTTTTTTGAAGAAAGCGGCTTACGTTTTCCTATCATGATTTCTGGCACGGTAACAGACGCTTCTGGCCGTATTTTATCTGGCCAAACGGTTACCGCTTTTTGGCATTCTGTACGCCATGCAAAACCGCTGACCATAGGCTTAAATTGTGCATTAGGCGCGACTTTAATGCGTCCGTATGTCGAAGAAATCTCAAAAATCGCCGATACGTTTATCTGCATTTACCCAAATGCCGGCTTGCCGAATCCTATGTCAGATACTGGTTTTGATGAAACGCCGGATGTGACCTCTAGCTTGGTAAAAGAATTTGCCGAAAGCGGCTTTTTAAACATTGCCGGCGGTTGTTGCGGTACTACGCCAGCCCATATCAATGCCATCTACAACGAAATCAAAGACATCGCACCGCGCATACCGCCAGTATTGCCGCCAATTCTTAAATTATCTGGTTTAGAGCCATTTATCATTGATGAAA
>JBEDKX010000262.1:0-1731 GCA_041171965.1 Pseudomonadota bacterium
CTAGAAGACTACGAATAAATATACACTGAACAATCTCGCGCTTCGAATGAAGACGGGAATCCATAATAATTTAGTTTAATTAAAATTGAAGCCCGCACTTGCGGGAATGACGTAAATTTAAAGGTTTTACAAAAATGAAAAAGATTGATCCATGTACACTTGTGTTATTTGGCGCTAGTGGCAACCTATCACGCGTTAAATTAATGCCTGGACTATTTCGCTTAGATGCGGCTGGCCGCCTGCCAGACCACATGGCAATTTTATCCGTAGGTCGTGGCGAAGTGTCACGAGAGGCGTGGCAAGCTGACATTAAAGCTATGCTAGATACCAAGTTCAAAAATGGCTACGATAAAGCCGTATTCGAGCGTTTTATGGCGCGTAATCATTACCACTCCAACCCACCAACAGACCCAAATGCATTCCAAAAAATGCAGGCTAAACTGGCTGACGAAAGCGTATTTCCTCAAAATTTAGCCTACTTCTTATCCGTGCGCCCAACTGACTTTGCGCCTATCGTTGAGCAGTTGTCTGGTGTAGCATTGGCGTCGTGTATTAATTGAAAAACCATTTGGTACAGATTTACCTTCAGCACAAGCATTACAAGCATCAATCACTAAGCATTTAAAAGAAAGTCAAATCTACCGAATTGATCATTATTTGGGTAAATCTGCACTGCAAAACATTATGCTTACGCGCTTTGCCAATGCCATGTTTGAACCGATTTGGAACAACCAGTACATCGACCACGTACAAATCACTAATAACGAAACTTTAGGCGTCGGTGACCGTACCGAGTTTTATAACAACACTGGTGCATTGCGCGATATGGTGCAAAGCCATTTACTACAAACATTAGCTTTAGTAGCCATGGAAAAACCTCAAGATTTAAGCCCAGAAAGCATCCGAGCTGAGAAAGTAAAAGTATTACAATCGATAACACCAATTCCAGTAGATACCATTGAGCAACACGTTTTTCGAGCGCAATATTCAGCTGGTCGCGTTTGTGCTGCTGACGGTCATGGTGAAAATGTTCGTGGCTATTTGGATGAATTAGCAAGCGTAGGCGTCAACGAAAGTGTGACTGAAACATACGCAGCTTTGAAGCTATTTATTGATAATCCGCGCTGGAAGGGCGTACCTTTTTATGTACGCACAGCAAAACGCATGCACGAAGGTAATACAGCAATTTCCATACGCTTCAAAAAAGCGCCTATGCAATTGAATAATGAACAACATCAAAACTGGCTAATGCTCAATATTCAACCGCGTGAATGTATCAAAATGGAAATTGAATCTAAAATTCCAGGCTTAGACATTGCAACCCGTACTTTGAGTATTGATAGCCCACAACGCCAAGCTAGTGATGAAACCATAGATTCATACGAATCACTATTACTTAACTTGATGGAAGGTGATCCGTCGCTATATCTGCATATTAGTGAAGTAGAAGCACAATGGCGTTTGATAGACCCAATTGTAAAAGCCTGGGCTGCTGATAAATCACCAGTACTGCAATATGCAGCTGGCAGTCGTGACCCGAAAGAGTCTAGTGTAATTTTTGAATCAGAAGATCAGTTTTGGCGTTATAGCATTGAGTTAAATGGCGATAAGCACTAAAGCTAGGGTTTCTAAAAGCTTAAGTCAATAAAGTCAAAGCCAAGAAAAAAGATAAGTACAAAGTTATTTGCAAAAACTAGGTTTTTACGATTAAAAACTTCACATAAAAACCTA
>JBEDKX010000262.1:1783-3525 GCA_041171965.1 Pseudomonadota bacterium
ATTGAAAGCAAGCGAAAAGCGGAGTCAGTAACTCCGCTTTTTTATCTTTTTAAACCATAAAAAGTATAAAATTATGAGCATAAAATCAGACAAGTGGATACGCAAGATGGCCGAGCAACACGGCATGATAGAGCCTTTTGAGCCGAATCAAGTGAAGCAGAACGCTAAAGGCGAACGTATGGTTTCATACGGTACATCAAGTTACGGTTACGACATTCGCTGCTCAACTGAATTTAAATTATTTACCAATATTAACAGCACGATAGTTGATCCTAAGAATTTCGACCCCAACTCATTCGTAGAAGTGAATGCAGATTACTGCATCATTCCGCCTAACTCATTTGCTTTGGCGCGCACAGTTGAATATTTCAGAATTCCGCGCAACGTATTAACTATTTGTTTAGGCAAATCAACTTATGCGCGTTGTGGCATTATTGTAAACGTCACACCATTCGAGCCGGAATGGGAAGGCTATGTCACATTGGAATTTAGTAACACCACACCGTTGCCGGCCAAAATCTACGCCAATGAAGGTTGCGCGCAGGTTTTGTTTTTTGAAGCCGATGAAGATGATGTTTGCGAAACCAGCTACAAAGACCGTGGCGGCAAGTATCAAGGCCAAGTTGGTGTGACTTTACCTAAGATTTAAATCCGTATTTTAAACACACGATTTAAACTCAAGATTTCAAACCCAAATTAAAACAAGATCAAATTTAGGAAATTTATTTAATGAAATTCCGCTTTCCCGTTGTCATCATCGATGAAGATTTTCGCTCTGAAAACTCATCAGGCCTAGGTATTCGTGTATTGGCAAAAGCCATAGAAGCTGAAGGTTTTGAAGTATTGGGCGTTACCAGCTATGGCGATCTCACCTCATTTGCCCAGCAGCAAAGCCGCGCTTCTGCGTTTATTTTATCAATTGATGACAATGAATTTGTTGAAGAAAACCAAGATGCATTGGACAATTTGCGCAATTTTGTTGATGAAATTCGCTATCGTAATGAAGAAATCCCTATTTTCTTACACGGTGAAACACGTACTTCGCGCCATATTCCGAATGAAATTTTACGCGAACTAAGCGGTTTTATTCACATGTACGAAGATACGCCAGAATTTGTTGCGCGTTATATTTTACGTGAAGCGCGCACTTATTTAGACAGTCTGCCGCCACCATTTTTCAAAGCGCTCACAGAATATGCAGCCGATGGTTCTTATTCTTGGCATTGCCCGGGACACTCGGGTGGCGTTGCGTTTTTAAAATCACCGGTAGGACAAATGTTTCACCAGTTTTTTGGTGAAAACATGCTACGTGCGGACGTTTGTAATGCGGTTGATGAGTTAGGCCAACTTCTAGACCATACTGGCCCAGTAGCAGCGTCTGAACGCAATGCTGCGCGAATTTACAACTGTGATCACTTATATTTTGTGACCAATGGCACATCTACTAGTAATAAAATTGTTTGGAACTCAACGGTAGCGCCTGGTGATGTTGTAGTGGTTGATCGTAACTGCCATAAATCGATATTACATGCGATTATCATGACAGGTGCCATCCCCGTGTTTTTAATGCCAACGCGTAATCATTTCGGCATTATTGGGCCGATTCCTAAAAGTGAGTTTGAACCCGCCACGATCAAAGCCAAAATCAAGTCCAACCCGCTGGTTAAAGAGCACTTGGCCGATGTGGATATCAACAAGATCAAGCCCCGCGTTTTGACGCTTACGCAGTCCACCTATGACGG
>JBEDKX010000263.1:0-2685 GCA_041171965.1 Pseudomonadota bacterium
TTCCATCACCGGCTTTAGTTCCAGCTCTTGATTTTTCCGCGGAGCCAGCTTTACCAGAAGAGCTAGGTTTACCAGACGAACCAGCTTTGCCATAAGAATCAGGCTTACTAGAAGAATCAGACTTATTAGAAGATGCAGGCTTCGCGCCAAACCTACTGTCAAATTTAACGCTGGATTTTACAGGTTTTTTATCACCCGCACGTAGTTTAATTGTGGCGCTCTCTTTATCAGAAATAACATTAGATTCACCATCTACTGCTATGTTTTTATTCACTAAAGTAAAATCAATCTTAGTGGTTTCTAAATCTACACGCACCACCTTAATAGTCAATCTATCGCCTAAACGATAACGCACTCCGGTGCGCTCACCGGCCAATTCGTGGTGGGCTTTATCGTAATGAAAGTAATCATTACCTAGTTCAGTCACATGCAATAAGCCTTCTACGTAAACGCCATCTAAAGCTACAAACAAGCCAAAACTTGTTACGCCTGCCACTGTACCTTCAAACACATCGCCAATTTTATCTTGCATGTAAAAGCATTTCAGCCAATTGGTGACATCACGCGTGGCATCATCGGCACGGCGCTCAGTCATTGAGCAATGAATGCCTAGCTCAGCCCAATCGCCAGCTTTATATTTATCACCGTTGATAACCGCTTTAATAGCACGATGAATTAACAAATCTGGATAACGACGAATTGGCGAAGTAAAGTGTGCATAAGCCTCATACGCCAAGCCAAAATGGCCGACATTATCTGGGCTATAAACCGCTTGCTGCATAGACCGTAGCAACACCGTTTGTAACAACTGTGCATCTGGACGTTCCTTGATTTTGGCCAGTAATTTGCCATAATCTTTTGCATGCGGAGAATCTCCACCGCCTACGCCAAAACCAAACTCGCTCATAAAGGTGCGTAAAAGCTCAAGTTTTTCTGGCGTAGGGCCTTCGTGTATGCGATATAAAGCTGGATGCTCATGCGCTTTTAAAAAATCTGCAGCACACACGTTGGCGGCCAGCATACATTCTTCAATCAGCTTATGCGCTTCATTACGTGAACTAGGTACTATGGTATCAATTTTGCCGTTATCGTTGAATATCATCACGGTTTCTGACGATTGATAAACGCTATACAAATGCTGCAAATGCGGCATTAGCCATTCGTATTCTTTAGCAAGTTCGCCTTCAGGATTTTGTAATATTTCATACACTTGCGTGTAAGTCATACGCGCTTTTGAGCGCATCACTGAAGGATAAAATTTATATTGCTTGACGATGCCAGCACCGTCAACCTGCATATCGCAAATCATACAAAGTCGTTCGACATCTGCATTTAGCGAGCATAAGCCGTTAGATAATGCTTCCGGTAACATTGGAATAACGCGTCGTGGAAAATAAACAGAATTACCACGATCAAACGCGCCTTTATCCAACGCATCACCAGGTTTTACGTAAAAACTCACATCGGCAATAGCCACCACTAAACGCCAGCCTTTGCCTTGTGGTTCTGCATAAACCGCATCATCAAAATCGCGTGCGGTTTCACCATCAATGGTAATAAGCGGCATTTCACGACAATCTATACGATTTTTGAAATCGTTGGCTTGTACTAATTTTGGATAAGATTCGGCAAGACTGACCGCTTCTGCACTAAATTCATGCGGCAGATTATGCTTACGCAAGGCAATTTCAATTTCCATGCCGCTATCAGCATAATTACCTAAAATCTCAATGACTTTGCCCATAGGCTGTGCGTGCGCTGACGGTTGTTCAGTCAGCTCTATCATCACCACTTGGCCAGATTTAGCATCCATATCTAAATGGTATGGAATCAGAATATCTTTGTTAATACGCTTATCTTCAGCAGCAACAATAGTGACACCGCTAGTGCGAATAACTCGCCCTACTAACTTTTGCGTACGGCGCTCAAGCACTTCAACCAACTTACCTTCAGGGCGACC
The DNA here is from genome assembly GCA_041171965.1 of Pseudomonadota bacterium. Taxonomy (GTDB): domain Bacteria; phylum Pseudomonadota; class Gammaproteobacteria; order Burkholderiales; family Methylophilaceae; genus Methylotenera. Next base: position 1,961 of record JBEDKX010000263.1, read on the forward strand.
TCTTCTATCTAAGCCGCTCATACGCACCATGGCTCGATCGCCATGCATTACCTGAGCCATTTCCTTAGGACTTAAGAACAGATCTTCACCATTCAACTTGGTTTTATCGTCTGGAATCAAAAATCCAAATCCATCAGGATGACCCTGAATCACACCCGAGATTAAATCCAACTTATCGGCGATACATAAAGCGCCTTTTCTATTTTGAATAATCTGACCTTCACGCTCCATGGCGTTTAGTCGTTTATTAAAAATATCGCGCTCATCATCGCTAATATCCAATAAAACATACAACTGCTCGACGCTCAGGGGAACGCCTTGATCAGTCATGGTTGTTAATATGAGCTCTCGACTCGGTAACGGCGTTTCATAACGACTCGCTTCACGGTCTGCGTGGGGATCACTACTTCTTTTGTTTTTGTTACTATTTTTTGTCATTGACAAAGCTTACCTTTAATATAAAATTCAACGCAATTCATAGGCTCCAAGGCAAAATCTCAGAATTACAAATCGTGAAAGCCAAAGCTTTCATATATTACATGCCACAGTAAATTAAAATAACTTAGCTGTTACGCATGGACTTCAAGTCCTTTTGATATTGAGCGCAAAGCTTAGAAACTGCTTTTAGCACCCAATTAACATCACATTCTACTCTATTCACCGGAACTATTTATGTCACAAAATATTGAATTTGATTTAACCACAGAATATGTAGAGTTATGTAA
>JBEDKX010000264.1:0-3211 GCA_041171965.1 Pseudomonadota bacterium
GCCACTTTAAGTCGCACGACTAAAACAACTGAAGCTGTGCGTTCCGCAATCTCAAAAGATCCGGCAGTGGCGCATGAGTTTGCTGTGAACGGTTTTGATTTAATCGGCGGTGGCAACAAAACCAGTGCGGCAACTATGTTTGTGCGCTTAAAAGATTGGGCGGCACGTGAAACAACGGCTGATGATATTGTTAAAAAATTATTTGGTATAGGCATGCAACAACCGGATGGTTTGGCGATTGCTTTCAATCCTCCAGCAATTCGAGGCTTAGGTAGTTCTGGTGGGTTTGAAGTGTATGTCCAAAGTCGCAGTGATTCTAATCCTATGCATTTGTCAGCAGTGGTAAACAATTTTACAGATGCTTTAAAAGCGGAAAAGCGCTTAGCTGGCATCAATACTTTCTTCCGCCCAACGGTACCGCAATTATTTGTAGAAGTTGATGAAGCTAAAGCGATTTCATTAGGAGTGCCGGTGGCTGACATTTATGCCACCTTACAAAGCACAATGGGCTCTTTATATGTGAATGACTTTAATAAATCCGGCAGAACCTACCGTGTCCAGTTGCAAGCAGAAGCTGAGTACCGTATGAAAGCGGAAGATTTAGGCAAAGTCTATGTGCGCTCAGGTAAAGGCCAGATGATTCCACTCTCTGCATTAAGTAAAATTAGCCATGTGGTTGGTGCCGAGCAATTAGAACGTTATAACGGTCTTTTATCGGCAAAAGTGTTGGGCGGTGGTGCGCCTGGTATGAGTTCTGGAGAGGCTATTAGTATGGTGGAGAAAATTGCTGCGGAAAATCTACCAGATGGTTACCAGATTGCCTGGACTGGCCAAGCATATCAAGAAAAACGTACAGGCTCTGCGGCCATATACGCCTTCGGATTTGCGATTATTATGGTGTTTTTGATTTTAGCCGCACAGTTTGAAACCTGGGCCTTACCACTGGCCGTGATTATGGCCGTACCATTTGCCTTGGCTGGTGCTTTATTGGCGGTACTATTACGCGGCATGCCGAATGATATTTACTTTCAAATTGGCTTGATTACCTTGGTCGGCCTAGCTGCTAAAAATGCGATCTTAATTGTAGAATTTGCTAGCCAAAAAATGGAATCAGGCATGCCAGTTGCGCAGGCTGCTTTAGAGGCGGCAAGAATGCGTTTTAGACCCATAGTCATGACTTCAATGGCTTTCGTATTAGGTATCGTGCCTTTGGTGTTTGCCTCTGGTGCAGGTGCGGCAGCTCGTCGTTCAATGGGAACCGGTGTCTTTGGCGGCATGATATTAGCAACTTTTGTGGCTACGATATTCATCCCCTTGTTTTTTACTTGGTTGAGTAATACTCACGTAGATAGAAAACATCATGACAAGGGTCTAGTGCCAGAAGTAGATCACTCTAAGGAAACCGTATAATGCAGCAGTTAAATACCAACCTAGTTCAACACGCTAAAATTAAATTGGTTTGTGTTGCTGTCGCTGCAGTTTTACTCGCAAGCTGTAAGTTTGTTGGTCCTGATTACCAACGTCCGCTATTGCCGTTACCAGCACAATATGGCGAAGTTGCAAATCAAGCGGCTACGGAAGTAGGTGGACCTTGTATCAAGACCAAGTGCTGAATGATCTGATTGCTAATGCTTTGCAAAATAATACTGATATCAAATTGTCTGTGGCGAGGATTGAAGAGGCTGATGCTGTCATGCAAGAAGTCGGTGCGGCGTTATTTCCTCAAGTCGATTTGAATATGAATAGCAGTCGCAGTCGAGTGACTTCAGTGGGTGCTAATCCTGCGCTAATTAATCCACGTAGCAACTACAGAGGACAGCTAGGCACCTCATTTGAGCTAGATTTTTGGGGTAAGTTACAACGCGCTAAAGAGTCTGCCCGTGCGCAGGCATTAGCTAGTCGTTATGCAAAAGAGACGGTTAAGTTATCACTAACAGGCTTAGTAGCCAGTAATTACTTGCTGTTACGTAGTTTAGAAGCGCAAATCAATTTGACGCAAGCCAACTTAAAAAGCCGCAATGAAAGTCTAGAATTAACCAAACGTCGTCTAGAAGGTGGTGTGGCCTCTGCATTAGATGTTTACCAAGCTGAAGTAGCAAGTGCAAATATGCGCGCGCAATTGGCTGAGTTGACTAGGCTTCGTGCGTTGAGTTTGCATCAGCTCGCGGTGTTAACCGGCGTACTAGATTTGAATGTCGTTTCTGCAGATATCAGTCTGATGCCGATTCCGCCAATACCTCCGTCGGGCTTACCTTCAAGCTTATTAGAAGCGCGACCAGATGTTCGCCAAGCTGAGGAAAAAATGATTGCCGCAAATGCGAATATTGGCGTAGCTAAGGCCGCTTTGTATCCAACTATTTCATTGACCGCTAATATGGGTGGTGAAAGTTTGGCTTTAGGGGATATATTGAAATCTGCCGCGAGAATATGGTCTGGTGGTGTGAGTTTATATTTACCAATCTTTGATGCAGGTAAAAATAATGCTCGTATTACCCAAGCAACAGCCAAGCAAAAACAAGCGCTAGCCACTTATGAAGCTGCCATACAAAATGCTTTTAGAGAAGTAAATGACGCTTTGGTTAATTTACGACAAAATACTGAGAGCGAAACTGCGCTTAATTTAAGTCAAGCGACTGCAAAGAAAGCGCTAGATATTTCTGAAAATCGCTACAAATCAGGTTATTCAGGTTATCTGGAGGTGTTAGATGCGCAACGTGTTTATAACGATAATGCTTTAGCTTTTATTCAAAGTCGCCAAGCTAGGCTAGCAGCTACGGTCTCACTCTTTAAAGCGTTAGGTGGAGGATGGCAGGCGCAAACTGTGCAGTAATAGATGGCTATATTCGATTTAAAGCTTCATTACTATTTAGAGCAAATCGGATGTGCATGGTAAAATGTCGGCCTTGTTCTAAATTTTTTGTATTGTTAAATTATGATCGTTCGCACCAGATTTGCCCCTAGTCCTACCGGATTCCTACACATTGGAGGCGCCCGCACCGCTTTGTTTTCATGGGCTTTTGCTAAAAAACATGGCGGTCAATTTATACTACGTATTGAAGATACCGATGTTGCCCGTAGTACACCAGAGGCGGTGCAAGCGATATTGGACAAGGAAGTGACACAATGCTAGCAATTATTGTTTCAGAAGTACTGGGAATAGATGTTGACAAAATATTTGTGCTTGCTGCAGACACATTGCTTACACCTGTTG
>JBEDKX010000265.1:0-980 GCA_041171965.1 Pseudomonadota bacterium
TGTTTCTAAATTTGCAAAAGTGGTTGGCTCCACCATAATATATGATGTATTAATATACTCTGTGGTAGCGGCTTTAATTGACTTACTCACCCATGTGTATTGGAGCATGCTTTTTGAATCTGATTGTTTTTTAACACTGGTATTGATTACTGAGAATGAAAATATGGCGGCCACCGCAATAAGTAACATGCTGATTAATACCTCAATCAAGGTGAATCCAGCATTTTTCATCGCCATCATCTCAGCACTTCAGACCAATTGGCGTTAACAGTTGCATCGCGCATATAAATTCTTGGGTACCCTGTTTTTGATATCTCTAGTCGACTTTGAATATTTGCATTTGCCGTTGTTGAAAAAATAACAATGAACCGATTACCACCGCTGGTAAATATTGTCCCATCCGAGGTGATGTAGCTAATTGCTTCTGGGCACGTAATTGTCAACGAATCTGTCGTTGAATATGACACCATAGTAATTGTTTTTGTTGGCGCTCCTGTTGCCACAGACGCAACGTTAGTGCCGATGGTCCCCAGAATCATACTGCTCTTGGCGTCGTAATTTGTGCTGGTTCTATACTCATCACTGGTTATTTTTGTTGAATCACAAGTCAGCTTAATAGAGGTTTGGGAAGCTCTGGATTTGGCGATCATTAGTGACAATCCTTGTGCCAATTTTTGCGCTTCCGTCAGTAATTTTTGCGCATTCACTGGGGTTTTACTGCTTGAAATAGTCAGTGCCGACACAATGCCTATCAAGCCTATTACCACAACAAGCTCTATGAACGAAAAGCCAGCATGCTTTTGATGATTTGCCATACTAAACAGTAGCAGCAGGGCTAACTTTGTTTTCCATCACTAAAGTTTTAATGGAGTTTTCCATTGAAATCATACCTTCCGCCCTAGCGGTTTGCATAATATTTGGAATTTGAAATATTTTGTTTTCTCTAATTAAATTTCTAATCGCAGTATTGCAAACCATTA
>JBEDKX010000265.1:1020-2597 GCA_041171965.1 Pseudomonadota bacterium
AATGAGGATGAAAGTTGCGCCCGAATTTGCTCTTGTTGTGCAGGTGGGAACACATCAATAATTCGAGTAATGGTTGAAGGAGCGCTGTTTGTATGTAGCGTGCCAAAGACCAAATGACCTGTTTCAGCGGCAGTTAATGCAAGCTGTATTGTTTCTAAATCTCTCAACTCGCCAACTAGAATAACGTCGGGATCTTCACGAAGAGTCGCTCTTAATGCTGATAAAAAAGATTTAGTATCGCGGCCAACTTCCCTTTGACTCACTATGCAAGATTTAGATTGGTGCTTAAATTCCACAGGGTCTTCAATAGTAATAATATGCCCTTTGTGGGTAGAGTTAATCACATTGATAATCGAAGCCAGCGTGGTACTTTTACCGGATCCAGTTGGACCTGTTACCAGCACCAGACCAGTTTCTAGCGACGGTACGGTGCGGATATATGCCGGCAGATTTAAGTCATCAAAACTTGGAATTTTGGAATCAATGCGCCTAAGTACCAAGGCAATTTTTCCAGATTGCTGAAAAGCGTTAACGCGAAAACGGTAACCATCACGCTCGATAGCAAAATCGTAATCTTTACTTTCAATAAATTGAATGAAGTCAGCTTCGGACAATGCTTCTTGTAGAAACTCTCTAATTTCGGATGAACTAACCACCCGGTCTAGCTTCACAACATCACCATATTCTCTATAGGCGGCGTTCACATCACCATGAATATGAATGTCAGAAAGCTTGGTTGTATTGGCTAATTCAAGAATGAAATTCCACATATAAAATCCCTAAAAAGTAGCACTAACCCAACCTGTGGCTGACGTTAACCCATCTTGGTTAATGGTAAATATTTTTTGTGGGTTCAGAATATTGACCGCTTTAGCAGTAAAAGTGGCGGGGGAAGACGAAGCATCTGAATAAGTACAGAATAAATAATTGGCAGTGTTTAATGTGCCACTTTTTAACAAGCTGGTGTTGATGCCGACCACCGCACCATTGTTAGCATCGCACGATGTCGTACTTGCTCCTGGTGAGGAATAGTAATCGCCTGAAAGCAATTTGTAAGTCTCTTGTGCTGAAGCAATCATTCTTAAAGCAATTTGCGCGTCTTTATCACGCGCATTTTGCAAGTGGCCTTGGTAGGACGGTATTGCTACCGCCCCAAGAATACCAATAATTGCAACAACAATGATGAGCTCATTTAAAGTAAACCCACGTACCACGGCGACTATTCTGATACAGAAATATCGTCTTGCAACACAGTACCGGCGCTGGCTTTAACACCATCATCTCGGCCAATACTAGTAGCCAATGTCATGCCCGTGCCTGCAGTATTGGCTACAAGTGACATATAGCCCCAAGTAGCAGAGCTGGTTGTTGGAGCAACGGCATTGCTGATTGCGCTAGGCACATATGGGTTGCCAAATTTATCGGCTAAATAGGCAGTGAAATAGGTCACAGCATCGCTTGGTGCAGCAATTGGGCAGGCAGAAATTGCAACGGCAGTTCCTGTTTTATTGACAAAGCTAATCGCAGTGGTTTGACCATTGCATTTTGTGATTTCGGCCATAATGTAACTTTTGGCG
>JBEDKX010000266.1:0-2942 GCA_041171965.1 Pseudomonadota bacterium
TCATAAATCTTTTGAACTTCGCGTACACCCGCACAGTTCACTAAAATATCAATTTTCTTGAACTCTTGATCAATTGCGGTAAAAGCCAATCTGGCGAAGTCTGACTTTCTATCCAGCATGAGTCATGAATTACGGTCTCCAATGAACGCTATTTTAGGCTTCGCACAGTTAATGGAGACCGACCAACCTCCTCCGACAGCCTCGCAAATGGAAAGCATTTCGCAGATTCTTCAAGCTGGCTGGCATTTACTGAAGTTGATTAATGAGATTCTAGACTTAGCCAAGATTGAATCAAGGCAAGTTCCACTGCAGTTGGAAGCATTATCTTTAGAAGACGTCTTATTAACTTGCCAAGGTATGGTTGAGCCACAAGCAAACCAACATAGCATTAAAATGACGTTCCCTGTATTTTCTAAACCTGCCTATGTCTGGGCAGATAGAACGCGTGTGAAACAGATTTTAATTAACTTACTGTCAAATGCTATTAAATACAATCGAAAAAGTGGTGTGGTTGAAATTGCTTGCAAAGAACTACCATTTGAACGCATGCGTATTTCGATCAGAGATACTGGGGCGGGTTTAACGCCAGACCAAATCTCACAACTATTTCAACCATTTAATCGACTTGGACAAGAAGCTGGTATAGAAGTAGGCACGGGGATTGGATTGGTAGTTGCAAAGCGCTTGGTAGAGTTAATGGGTGGAGAAATTGGCGCAGAAAGTGTGCCGGGAGAAGGTGCTTTATTTTGGTTTGAAGTTTCCTCCGTGGAAGCGCCTCATGATTATGACTTGGAAGATGGTAGTTCTTCACTATCCCTATTAAAAACAGCTGACAAAACTCGATTACATACCATTCTTTATGTTGAAGATAATGTAGCCAATATGCGGTTGGTTCACAAGATTATAGCGCGTATACCAAACGTGAATTTATTGATGGCTACAGACGGGATGTTAGGTGTTGAGTTGGCGCGAGAATCATTACCTGACTTGATTTTAATGGACATTAACTTGCCCGGCATTAACGGCTTTGAGGCACTTAAACTGTTACGGGCTGACCCAATAACTAAGAATATTCCAGTGATTGCCGTGAGTGCTAATGCCATGCTACTGGATATTGAAAAAGGCTTAGTGGCTGGTTTTTACAGCTATATTACAAAACCAATCAATGTCGATCAGTTTACCAACTCAGTGAATGAAGGGCTGAAGTTTGCAGATAAACAATTAGGGATTGTTGATTAGAATATAAATAACACATTTGTTTTGTTACTAGGCTAATGTTGCTTTGCGTAAACCTCAAGCTACAAACGATTAGGGATAAACTCTGATTCGTTAATCTTAATTTATCCGGCCAATTTATAACAATTAGCTTAGTTATAACTGTTGCTAGAAGGTCAAATCAAACTGGCGTGAACTCTAAGTCACTGCATCGCCCAATCAAGATTTCTTCATTGATCTTGTTGAAGCGCTTAATGACAGACAGTAATCTTTGATCAAGTAATCTTTGATCATTGATTAGCATATCGATTTTATCCAAACTTTGTTCTGGCGAGATACTTGTTAAGCCTATTTCCTTATCCCATTCAGGGAATATGTCGCTGAAATACTTTAAATCTACAATATGATTATTCATCATCACGCAGATCGCAAAACAATCTTTCTCACCTTTTGTTGCAAGCTTAACGGGGATTTGAAATTTATTAATAGATAGTGCAGGTAGCGAGTATTTGTTCTGAAAAAATAGCCCTAGATGGTCGCTGCAGTAATCTTTGTCAAATTCAACTAAGCCACTTAGTCGCCTTGGGCTAGTTAAGTTAACGTCTATAAGCTGTGCCATGTTTTTAATTCACCTCAATTGGAAAAAGATGGAGTAGTCAATTAACTCCAATCTTTAAGTAAGGCATATATTGAATTATTTGGCTTACACGAAGCTGACATTTGTTAGATATCAGGTTTTTTTACCGTAAAAATAACCAAGCTGTAAGCATTGCGCCCACGGAGACGACAAAAGCGCGAAGAAGTTTTGCAGAAACGCGGTGTAATAAATAATTTCCAGCGAAAGCGCCAGCAATGCCACCAACCGCTAAGGCAATGGCTGCATGCCAATGCACTTGATCAGAAAACATAAATAAAGCCACGGCGGATGCATTCATTGCCATGGCGAGTATGTTTTTGGTGGCTGCCGCCATGCGCACTTGCTGGCCAGCAACGGTCAGTGCTGCAAGCATTAAAAATCCAATACCACCGCCAAAATAGCCGCCATAGACGCCGATTAGAAATTGACTCGATATTAATAATTGGTTTGAGATAAAACTCGCCGCATGTAATGGTTGTTTGCGGAAGCTGCCCCAAGCAAAAACTGTGGTGGCAAATAATACTAGCCAAGGTACTAGTCTAGTGAAGAAGGTGGCGGGAGTATTCAGCAGCAGTATTGCGCCTAAAATGCCGCCCAGCATACTGATTATCAATAGTTTAGTTAGGCTAACCTCACCAATGCCTCCCGCCAGCTTGCGACCCGTGAATGCCGATGTAATTTGATTGGGAAATAACGCTATTGTAGAGGTGATATTGGCGGATAAAGGATCCAGACCGGCAAGCATCAGTGCTGGAAAAGTAATAAATGAGCCACCACCTGCCAGCGTATTTTGGGTGCCGGCATAAAACCCAGCGAGGCAAATGAGTAAGAGTATTGTGAAATCAGGATCGGGTAACATAGTGTTAATTGCTACGTGGTGATTGTGTTGAGGACCATATTACCCTAACAGCTTGGCAAGTTTTAATTCATATCAACAATAAGGATTGTTGGCCTAATTTCTAATAGTCTCTATGGAAGGAAGTGAATTTTTTGTAAATCAGATATCAGGATATCAAATAATTAAATTTCACCATCGCAATCTTACATAAATATGCTGATATATCGTTTTGGTTAATGTGCAAAGGTAGCT
>JBEDKX010000267.1:0-2626 GCA_041171965.1 Pseudomonadota bacterium
CATTAACGGTTGCTAACGTTTGTTCGTTTGCATGCTCTTCTGCTGACTGTTTAGCCAGCTTAGATTGAGGAATTTCTGATTGTGTTATTTCTGCGGCTATTAAGCTTGCAGGCGCTATGGTAAATAGCATGGCAACGCCCATCGATAAGGGGCTTAATTTTCGGTAATGCAATGCTTTCATCTTTAGCCTTTTATTTAACTATTTATTGGATTATAAAATTAGCTGGCTAAAGGCGATGATTTGCGGTGGCTTGCTTGTTGCGTTGTTTATTTAAACATTTCTAAGTTTCTCAATACATATCTGAAACATTACTGGTTTGATTTTGGTTCACTCACAAAGCCCACTTTTGTTATGCCGGTGTTCTGCGCCTCGGCCATTATTTCCGCCAAAACTTGATAACGCGTTTCTTTGTCGGCACGTATTTGTAACTCTGGCTGCGGTTTTTTATTCGCATTCTCTAGCAACTTTGCTTTCAATTCACTTTTCGCCATTGGCATATCATTCCAATACATAGCGCCTGCACCATTAATGGCCAATGAAATAATCTCAGGTTTATCGGCTAATAGTTGACTGCTAGCTTGCGGCAAATCTATTTTTACGGCATGAGTCAGCAATGGTGCGGTGATAATGAAAATCACCAACAACACCAACATTACATCCACTAATGGTGTGGTGTTAATTTCGGACATTGGGGCTTTATGACTGCCTGTCACAGCGCCTTTCCCGCTACCTATCATGCTGACACCTCAACTGCATGTAAACGTTCTTTTGCTGGAATAGCTGCCTTAAGATTCGCCTTAGGATTAATCACTGCACCGGTGATTAGCAAATTATGAAGATCATAACCAAAACTTTCAATTTGGCTGACTATCATGCGATTACTGCGCACAATTGCGTTATAAGCCAGTACCGCTGGTATTGCGACCGCCAGCCCTAGCGCAGTCATAATGAGCGCTTCGCCAACTGGGCCAGCGACTTTATCTAAGGTAGCCTGACCACTTAAGCTAATACTGGCGAGTGCGTGATAAATGCCCCAAACCGTGCCGAATAGCCCAACAAATGGCGACACACTTCCAACCGAAGCTAGGATCGTTAAGCCGCTTTCCATTTTTGCGCTTTCATCCGCAATAGTACGGTTCATCGCTCGTGCTACAAATTCGTCATGTCCCACTGTTCCGGTTTTTTTAGCTTCATACAATTGATAATGCTCACTGGCAGCGAATGCCAGTTTCGCTAAGCGCGCTAAAGCATGGTCATCTGGTTCGATTGTGCCAGAGAAATTACTTCGGTTTGATAACTTTTCTTTACTCCAAAATTCTTGAATATAGGTTCTAAAGGTTATACGTAAACGCCAAGCTAACAAACTTTTTGTCACGATCAAATACCAGCTTGCAATTGACATCAGCAACAAGATTATCGCCACTGACATTGAGACCACACCACCTGCCGCAATAAAATCCAGGCTATTGAATTCATATCCTTTTTGCATTCTTATCTCCTTTTAATGAAACCTAACCGGCACTAAAACATAAGCGCTCAGTGGCTGATTGTTGCGTTTCGCTGGAATAAAACTCCACAACTTCACAGCCTTTAAGGCAGCCTGATCTAACCGGCTACAGCCGCTGCTATTTTCAATCTGTACACTTTCAGCTTGCCCACTTAAGGACACCAAAACGCGTAGCAGTACGATGCCTTGTTCACTCAATCGCCGAGACGTCGCTGGATACTCTGGTGCAGGATTGTTTAAATATGCCGCGCCAAATCTTGGCGGCTCTATTGCTAACTCTTTTACTAAGGTCGTTGCCTGCTCGGCTTCAAGCTTTGTTGCTAAGATCCGATTTACTGGTACAGATTTTTCTGACTCTAATTCCACAGAGCGTGTCTCGGAGATTTCTGCCGACGGCTTAAGCTTTTCTTCAGCAACAGTGTTAGGTATTGCAATTTCAGACACTTCCACGGGTTTAGACTCAATTTTATGTGTACGCTTAACTGTTTCTTTTGGTATTTTTTGCTGATTAACTTTATTTATTAAACTAGGTCTTTCTTTATTAAGCATGACTAAACTTGCCATCATTGGCGCTATTGATTCTTTTACAATCGGTAATGTTCTATTAGCGGCAATCAGACTATATAAAATAATCATATGCACAAATATGACTAGGCCAATTGACAATAAATGTTGTCGGCTAGCATCTAACTTATTAAGAAGTTGACTAAGAACCATCATTTACTTGGTTAGTATCAACTTATTTTGATTAGTCAGGCGTAGCTGATACTCCTCTCCAGCATGCTTAATTACTAACATCTTCTTGCCACAAAACATCACTTCACTGGTCAATTTTTCATTCAATTCTTCACGGCTTTCATTTAAATCGACAAAAGCTGATGCCACCGTGGGCATTAGCGATTTGGTACTATTTATTTTGTTAGATTTAATCATTGAAGTAAATGATAATCATTATCATTTACAATGTCAACCTTATTATTTAAATAGCTTTACTTAAACAGCCACTATCAACTGAAGCAAGAGATCAAGCCAAACTCATACCCTAGCTATTTAATGAGCTTGAGCTAATGATAATAACTAAAGCCTATTAATGGATTACGATAGAGTAGAACTTAGGG
>JBEDKX010000268.1:0-2501 GCA_041171965.1 Pseudomonadota bacterium
ATTTTTTACAGAATCGTTACAGATTAAGTTATTTACCGCCTCACCAAAATACTAATTGGCTTCTGCTAATTCCAACTCAACAGTATCTTCTTTAGCATGATGCAAGGGTATTTTTTTAAGCAATACGGCAATGGCGAAAATACCGATGGCGGTGAGTACCGCTGTTAAAAAGCCAGTCAATGGCACCATTAAAGCGGTATATATCATCAACCAAAAATGAAACTTGCTTTTCATTTCCAGCACTTCTTGAATCTCTTTCCACTTCACCATACCAGAAGCCACGTATAACAAAATGCCGCCGATACAGGCCATAGGCACTTGCTCTAAATAGGATGCCAAATAAGCCGCTAATAATAGTTTAAAACTAAATTTGGCCACGCCTGCAAGGGGAGAAATCGCCCCTAGCTTAATATTTACCGCAGTTCTTGCCAGCGCACCAGTATGTGGGAAACCGTTCATTAACGGCGTGAAAACATTCACTAAACCTTGTCCCCACAGTTCTTTATTAGGATTAAACGGTATGCCAGTATTATTCGCCATGCGATCTGCCATACGGCTACACAACAAACTTTCAATGGCCGCCACAAAGTAAATCGCAATGGCAAAATAGAATAAATCAAACAACACTGTTCCAGTGGTCATGTCTGGTAAAGCGGGCATCGTCACTTGCCAAAAATCGGTTGGAATACTGCCGTACTTATCTTTAATCAGCACCAAGCCTTTATCTTTCCAAAAGGTTGCCGCGGCTAGCCAGCCTAAGCCTAAACCAAATACTGGCGCAGGAATAAAGGTAGAAATTTTAATCAGCGTTTTACAAATAGCAAACGTGCTTAATGCCACAATTAAGGCATACACATTCATTTCACCCATGTAAGCAATGGTTTTTTGGATTTGACCGATAAAGTCGTAGCCAATTTTCTGATGAAAACCAAACACCTCGCCCATTTGTGAAAAGGCAATCACCACAGCAATACCAATGGTAAAACCCACCACAATAGAATGCGGCACTAGCGTGACAATTTTGCCTTTTCGAGCTAAGCCAGTCAGCATTAACATGACGCCAGCCAACATAGAAGCCAGCACTAAAAAACTATGATTGTAAGTTGCCATCAAGCCAGCAATAATAGGAATATATGCCGCCGTCGGGCCATAAACCTGATATTTACTACCGCCAAATAACGCACCCAGCAATCCTGCCACCGCACCGCCTACAATACCTTGTTCAGGACGCAAGCCACTCGCCATTTCGCAACGACTAAACCAGCAGTTAAATCTTTAATGATATTTTTAGTGACATTACCTTTGGCTAAATCTTCATAACGGCCATCATTTGGATTAAGAAAATATTTGATTGTGGAAAGTAATGTGCTGGTATCTTGCTTAGGATGCATGGCTGAAACTCATTATATAAGGTGAAATTAAGGTGTAAAACTAAAGCGACCCAGAAAACGCGATTATACGCCCTAATATCAAGCAGTTAGCCTTACAGCATCAATGTATCTGCCAGAAAACTAACCTCACCTGTTGCTAAATTATAAACACCACCGACCATGCCAATTTGCTTAGCCGCCAACATATCTTGAATAATATCGCTGCTATGAATAATTTCGTTGATTTGCACGCGCACATTAAGCGCGCAGACTTTATCTAAAAACACTTCATTTGTTGAACTACGATTCTCTAACGTGGTTTTTTCCATGCGTACCGCTGGGCGAATTAAATTGATAATTTCGCCAATATGGCCTTCTCTAAAATTATCGCAAGCCGCTTTTACCGCACCGCAATCGCTATGACCCAATACCACAATGAGTTTGCTACCTAAATATTTAGAGCTAAATTCAAGGCTGCCTATCACCTTATCTGAAGCAATATTGCCAGCTAAGCGCACGCTAAAGACGTCACCCAAAGCTTGATCAAACAACACTAGCGCTAAATCACTAAATACCGCATCAGCAGACTCATTTTCTAGACGTTTCACTAGCTTGTGTGCAGGATTAATTTCTAAAATAGGCTTCGCCTCCGGTGCGCTTTGACCTGCCGCTTTTAACATACGCGCTAAATTGCCAGATAAATCTTGTGCATCGCTAACTAAACAGGCTGGTGAATCAGTTAAGCGATGCGTCACGCGTACATCCTTAACCTGCTCACCTAGTGCTTGTTTAATACGCTCCACTAGCGTTTTAGCTTCTTCTTCAATTTTCTTTTGAATCTCTTTTTCCTCTTTTTCCGTTTCAGACTCAAGCTTACCTAAATCCAAATCGCCCTTAGCGATAGACTGTAATTTTTTGCCTTCAAATTCAGTCAAACTGCTCAATAGCCATTCGTCTACGCGGTCAGACATCAACAATACTTCAATGCCTTTTTTGCGGAAAATTTCTAAATGTGGGCTATGTTGCGCTGCGGCAAAACTATCGGCGGTAATGTAATAAATCACCTCTTGCTCAGGTTGCATGCGTGCAATATAGTCTTTCAACGACACCTCTTGCACATCATTGTCGGCC